>NZ_JACBXC010000532.1 GCF_013870535.1 Streptomyces phytophilus
CGCGTCGGTGACGGCGCGGGCGGAGGAGCTGGGCCTGCCGCAGGAGAACCTGATCGCGCCGGACACGGTGCGGCGCATCTGCTGGGAGCCGCCGAAGGACCCCACCGAGGAGTCGGTGGCGGCGGCCCTGACCCAGCTGGGCGCCCGCCCGTGGCAGATCGAACAGGTCACCCCCCTCCTGACGGCAGCGGTCACGGACTGACCGACCCGGCCGGGGCAGGGCCCCCAGCCGGGGATGCGGCACACGCGGGCCGCGGGTACGGACACCCGCGGTTCCGCAGCTGCCGCGGCGCGGCAGCCGCACGTACGGACCGCGGACCGGCCGCCGCCGGGCGTGGTGTGGGGCACACCTTCCGGCAGGCCCCTGGGCACCTCTCGTTACCGGCGAGTAGCATGGGCCCGGAGCCGCGCCGCCCCCCCGGCGGGCCGGCGCCACGAGAACCCGCACCCCCTCCGGAGGAGAGCCCGTGCCTCGTACCGCAAGGGACGTCGTCTTCGTCGACGGCGTCCGCACCCCGTTCGGCAAGGCGGGCCCGAAGGGCATCTACCACGAGACCCGCGCCGACGACCTCGTGGTCAAGTGCATCCGCGAGCTGCTGCGCCGCAACCCCGCCCTCGACCCCGCCGCCGTCGACGACGTCGCCGTCGCCGCCACCACCCAGATCGGCGACCAGGGCCTGACCATCGGCCGCACCGCCGGCATCCTCGCCGGCCTGCCGCCCACCGTGCCCGGGTACTCCATCGACCGGATGTGCGCCGGCGCCATGACCGCCGTGACGACGACCGCCGCCTCCACCGCCTTCGGCGCGTACGACATCGCCCTCGCCGGCGGCGTCGAGCACATGGGCCGGCACCCGATGGGCGAGGCCGTCGACCCCAACCCGCGGTTCGTCTCGGAGAAGCTCGTCGACGAGTCCGCGCTGTTCATGGGCATGACCGCGGAGAACCTGCACGACCGCTTCCCGCACCTGACCAAGGCCCGCGCCGACGAGTACGCAGTGCACTCGCAGGAGAAGGCCGCCAAGGCGTACGCGAACGGCCGGATCCAGGCCGACCTCGTGCCCATCTCCGTCCGCCGTACGAACGAAGAGGCCGGGGAGACCGGCTGGGGCCTGGCCACCCGGGACGAGCCGATGCGCCCCGGCACCACCCTGGCGAACCTCGCGTCGCTCAAGACCCCGTTCCGCGCCCACGGCCGGGTCACCGCGGGCAACGCCGCCGGGCTCAACGACGGCGCCACCGCCTCCCTCGTCGCCGCCGAGGACGTGGCGCGCGCGGCCGGGCTGCCGGTGAAGATGCGGCTCGTGTCGTTCGCCTTCGCGGGTGTGGAGCCCGAGGTGATGGGCGTCGGTCCCATCCCGTCCACCGAGAAGGCGCTCGCCAAGGCGGGCCTGGGCATCGGCGACATCGGCCTGTTCGAGATCAACGAGGCGTTCGCCGTGCAGGTGCTGGCGTTCCTCGACCACTTCGGCCTCCCCGACGACGACCCCCGCGTCAACCAGTACGGCGGCGCCATCGCCTTCGGCCACCCGCTCGCCTCCTCCGGCGTGCGGCTGATGACGCAGCTGGCGCGGCAGTTCGAGGAGCAGCCGCAGGTGCGCTACGGCATCACCACCATGTGCGTCGGCTTCGGCATGGGCGGCACGGTCATCTGGGAGAACCCGCACTTCGAGGGGGCAGGCAAGTGAGCAGCAGCACCGTGGAACTTCTCAAGGGCGCGGCCGAGCGCTTCCCCGACGAGGTCGTCACGCAGGCGCACGTACGCCACCTCGACCTGCCCGGCGGCGCCGGCCGATTCGCGCTGATCACCCTGGACAACGGCTTCGACCACACCAAGCCGACGACCTTCGGCCCGCAGTCGCTCGCGCACCTCGACGCCGCGCTCGACCAGGTCGAGAAGGAGGCCGCGGACGGCGACATCATCGGCGTCGGCGTGACCGGCAAGCCGTTCATTTTCGCCGTCGGCGCCGACCTCAAGGGCGTCGAGGTACTCGGGCACCGCGACGAGGCCCTGGCCATCGGGCGCGGCGGGCACGAGGTGTTCAAGCGGCTGGCGGACCTCGCCGTGCCGACGTTCGCGTACTACAACGGCGCCGCGATGGGCGGCGGCGTCGAGATCGGCCTGCACTGCACGTACCGCACGGTGTCGTCCACCGTGCCCGCGTTCTCGCTGCCGGAGGTCTTCCTCGGCCTCGTGCCGGGCTGGGGCGGCTGCACGCTGCTGCCGAACCTGATCGGCGCGGACCGCGCGGTCACCGTCGTGATCGAGAACAGCCTCAACCAGAACCGGCAGCTCAAGGGCAAGCAGGTCTACGACCTGGGCATCGCGGACGCGGTCTTCGAGGGCGCCGACTTCCTGGAGCAGTCCCTCGCGTGGACCGCCGCCGTCCTCGGCGGCGAACTGGAGGTCGTACGCCCGGACATCGACCGCGGCGAGGAGTGGGACGCGGCGATCGAGCGCGGCCGGGCCGTCGCCGACGACAAGGTGCACGGCGCCGCCCCCGCGGCGTACCGCGCGCTGGACATCATGGCCGCGGCGAAGAACGGCGACCTGCGGCAGGGCTTCGCGGCCGAGGACGAGGCACTGGCCGACCTGATCATGGGCGGCGAGCTGCGGGCCGGGATCTACGCCTTCGACCTCGTGCAGCGGCGCGCCAAGCGGCCCGCCGGGGCGCCGGACAAGAGCCTCGCCCGTCCGGTCACGAAGGTCGGCGTGGTCGGGGCCGGGCTGATGGCCTCGCAGCTGGCGCTGCTCTTCGTCCGCCGGCTCGAAGTCCCCGTCGTGCTCACGGACATCGACCAGGAGCGCATCGACAAGGGCGTGGCGTGGGTCCACGAGCAGGTCGACATGCTGCTGCTGAAGGGCCGGGTGAACCAGGACGCGGCCAACCGGCTCAAGGCGCTGGTCACCGGGTCGCTGGACAAGGCCGCGGCGTTCGCGGACGCCGACTTCGTCATCGAGGCGGTCTTCGAGGAACTCTCCCTCAAGCAGCGGATCTTCGCCGAGCTGGAGGAGGTCGTCCCGCCGACGGCGATCCTGGCGACGAACACCTCGTCCCTGTCGGTGACGGAGATGGCGGCCGGGCTCAAGCATCCGGAGCGGGTCGTCGGCTTCCACTTCTTCAACCCGGTGGCGATCCTGCCGCTGCTGGAGATCGTCCGGGCCGGCGGCACCGACGACGCCTCGCTGGCCACCGCGTTCGCCGTCGCCAAGAAGCTGAAGAAGTCGGCCGTGCTGGTCAAGGACGCCCCGGCGTTCGTCGTCAACCGCATCCTGACCCGCTTCATGGGCGAGGTGCTGGGCGCCGTGGACGAGGGCACGCCGGTGGAGGCCGCGGACGGGGCGCTGGCGCCGCTCGGGCTGCCGATGTCGCCGATCGTGCTGCTCGACCTGGTCGGCCCCGCGGTCGCCCACCACGTCGCGGGCACCCTCGCGGCGGCCTTCCCGGACCGCTTCGCGCAGTCGGAGAACCTGGGCCGGGTCGTGGAGGCGGGCAAGCGGACGCTGTACGTCCATGACTCCGGCAAGCCGGAGCTGGACCCCGAGGTGGCGGCGCTCTTCCGGACCGGCGACACGGTGCTGACGGAGGAGCAGGTACGCGACCGGGCGCTGGACGCCATCGCGCAGGAGATCCGGCTGATGCTGGACGAGGGCGTCGTGGCCGAGGCGCAGGACATCGACCTGTGCCTGATCACCGGCGCGGGCTGGCCGTTCCACCTGGGCGGCATCACGCCGTACCTGGACCGGGCGGGCGTCAGCGAGCGCGTCACGGGCCGCCGGTTCCTGGCGCCGGGCGTGGCGAGCGTCCCGGAGTAGCGCCGCGCCGCCCGTGCCCCGGCCGCCGGTCCGCGTTCCGGCCGCCGGGGCACGGGTGTGTCGTACGGGCGTGGGAGGCTGGGCGGCATGGACGCCTCGCTCCCCCTGCTCGTCGTGGACGCCGCCAACGTCGTCGGCTCGGTGCCGGACGGCTGGTGGCGCGCACAGGCCACGGGCAGGCACATCGACCTGGACGAC
>NZ_JACBXC010000533.1 GCF_013870535.1 Streptomyces phytophilus
TCGGCGGCCTCGGCCGCCGGCTGCTGGCGCGCATCATCGACGCCCTGATCGTGTACATCCCCGTGTCGCTCTTCCTCACCCTCATCGGCCGCATCGACGACTTCGCCGACACCGACAACACCGGCTCCCAGTACGGCTGGGGCATCTTCGGCATCCTCGTGTACCTCGTGTACGAGGGCCTGATGCTCACCCGCAGCGGCCAGACCGTCGGCAAGATGCTCATGAGCATCCGCGTCGGCATGCTGGAGAACGGCGCGGTGCCCGCCGGCGGGCCCGGCTGGATCCGCGCCGCCGTCTACTCGCTGCCGGGGATCGTGCCGTGCATCGGCACCCTGTTCTGGCTCTACAACGTGCTCTCGTGCACCTGGGACAGGCCGTACCGGCAGTGCGTGCACGACAAGGCGGCCAAGACGGTCGTGGTCTCCACGGAGGGCCAGCGCTTCACGCCGTGAAGCGGCCCCGCACCGCGCGGGGGCCGGCACACCGAAGCGGCCGGCGACCAACTGGTCGCCGACCGCTTCCTGTTCGGTTGTGTCTCGGCCGTCCCCCGTGGGCGCCCTCGCGGGTGCCCCCGTGCCGTCTCAGTGGGGCGCGGACTGCGCGCCGACCGGCCGCCGGTCCGCCGCGGGTGCGGCGATACCGTCCGGCCGCGCCACCACGACCGGCTGTTCCGCCCGTAAGGCGGGAGCGCGGCGGGAGCGCGGTACGGGAGCGGTCAGTGCGACGAGCACCCCGAGCGCCAGGGCGGTGACGCAGATCGCCACGAGGGCGATGGCTGCGCCTGCCTGCGAGAGCAGCAGCATGGCTGCGGCCGAGGCGATGACTGTGGCCGACCCGTAGAGGATTTGGGAGAGAGTCGGACGCGGCATGGCAGCCCCCCTGGTGGGCTCAGCATCGGTACGGACGGGTGAACGTGCCGAAGGGCGGCCCCGTGCGTGCAGCCGCCCCCCACTACCCAAGCCGTTGCCCAACCCTGGCTGCAAGTAAGCGTGACCTTACCCACCCGGGGGGTGCACGAGGGGGCGCACGGTGTCATGGCGGGGCGAGCACCGGCGTCACCAGGGTCTCCGACCCCGTAGCCCTCTGAAGTGTCCAAGTCAAGACTGTCATTTCTCTGTTCACTCCGGTCGAATGCTGGCACACCTATTCGTGCGGCGACGCGGGAGGGACAGCTCAAACGTGAAGAGCAGGCAAAGAAAGTTGTCAAAAACTACCGTCACCACGGTGGTCGCAGCCGCACTCGGCGCGGCTCTACTGCCTCTGGGGCAGGCGGCCGCCGACCCCGGCGACGGAGCGGCCCCACTGGAGCGCCGTGATCCGGCGCGGGCGCCGAAGCATCAGGAACACGACCTCGACGGCCCGTTCAGCAAGGAGCAGGACGCGCGCGAGCAGGCCGCGCTCCAGCAGTTGCTGTCCGGCGAGAAGAAGCCGCAGCCCCGGGCGGAGAAGGACGGCTCGACCGTCGTCAAGCTCGACGACGGCAAGTACGCCGAGCTGGGCCGCGGGACGAAGACCGACAAGATATTCACCGTGCTGGTCGAGTTCGGCGACGACGTCGACAACGAGACCATGTACGACCCGGACGGTCCCGACGGCCCCGAGCCGCCCGTCGTGAAGTACGGCGGCGACGCGGGCCCCGCGCATAATCAGATAGCCGAGCCGGACCGGGCGGTGGACAACTCCACCGACTGGAAGGGCGACTACGACCGGCAGCACTACCAGGACCTCTACTTCTCCAAGGACGCGGACAAGCAGTCCGTGGCGAAGTACTACGAGAAGCAGTCCTCCGGGCAGTACACGGTGGACGGCGAGGTCAGCGACTGGGTCTCGGTGAAGTGGAACGAGGCCCGCTACGGCTCCAACTACTGCGGCGACTCCACCTGCGCCTCCGTCTGGGACCTGGTGCGCGACGCGACCGCCAAGTGGGCCGAGGACCAGAAGGCCGCGGGGAAGACCGACGCCGAGATCAAGGCCCAGCTCGCCGAGTACGACGCCTGGGACCGCTACGACTTCGACGGCGACGGCAACTTCGACGAGCCCGACGGCTACATCGACCACTTCCAGCTCGTGCACGCGGGCGAGGACGAGTCCGCCGGCGGCGGCGTCCAGGGCGAGGACGCCATCTGGGCGCACCGCTGGTACGCCTTCGGCACCGACGCGGGCAGCACAGGACCCGGCGAGAACAAGGCCGGCGGCGCCCAGATCGGCGACACCGGCGTGTGGGTCGGCGACTACACCGTCCAGCCGGAGAACGGCGGACTCGGCGTCTTCGCCCACGAGTACGGCCACGACCTCGGCCTGCCCGACCTGTACGACACCGCGGGCGGCGAGAACTCCACCGCCTTCTGGACGCTCATGTCCTCCGGCTCGTGGCTGGGCCGCGGCAAGGACGCCATCGGCGACCTGCCCGGCGACATGACCGCCTGGGACAAGCTGCAACTCGGCTGGCTGGACTACGACACGGCCAAGGCGGCGACGCGCTCGAAGCACACGCTCGGCCGCGCCGAGGAGCAGAAGGACGGCAAGCCGCAGGCGCTCGTCGTCGAACTGCCGGAGAAGGCCGTCACCACCACCATCACCAAGCCCGCCGAGGGCACCAAGCAGTGGTGGAGCGGCATGGGCGACGACCTGTCCAACTCCCTGACCCGTACGGTCGACCTGACCGGCAGGTCCGCTGCCTCGCTGGCCCTGAAGGGCTGGTGGGACATCGAGGAGAACTACGACTTCCTCTACGCCGAGGTCTCCACGGACGGCGGCGCCAGCTTCACCCCGCTCGACGGCACCGCGAACGGCGCGCAGATCCCGCGCGACGGCGGCGACCGGCCGGCGCTGACGGGCGTCTCCGGCGAGTTCCGCGACCTGGAGTACTCCCTCGACGCCTACGCGGGCCAGGAGGTCCAGCTCCGCTTCCGCTACCAGACCGACGGCGGGGTGGCGCAGAAGGGCTTCGCCGCCGACGCGTTGACGATCACGGCGGACGGCGAGGAGGTCTTCGCGGACGGCGCCGAGGGCGACGACGCGGGCTGGACGGCGGACGGCTTCTCGCGCGTCGAGGAGTCCTTCACCAAGGACTACCCGCAGTACTACATCGCCGAGAACCGGCAGTACACGTCGTACGACAAGACGCTCAAGACCGGTCCGTACAACTTCGGCTGGACGACCGACAAGCCGGACTGGGTCGAGCACTTCCCGTACCAGAACGGCCTGGCCGTCTGGCTCTGGGACACCTCGCAGCTGGACAACAACACCAGCGTGCACCCCGGCGAGGGCCTGGTGCTGCCGGTCGACGCGCACGCGAAGCCGGAGAAGTGGGCGGACGGCTCGGTGATGCGCAACCGCATCCAGGCGTACGACACCACCTTCAGCACCCAGCGGACCGACGGCCTCACCCTGCACAAGGACGGGAAGCCGGCGAAGATCAAGTCGAAGAAGGGCGCCTCGGTCTTCGACGACCGCAAGGGAACGTACTGGGACGAAGGGAACCCGGGCGGCAGCGTGAAGGTGCCCGACACCAACACGAGGATCTCCATCGTCCAGGAGCCCGGTCATGGCCGGACCATGACAATCCAGGTGGCGCCTTCCGGTCGGTGATTTTGTAAAACCGCAGGTCAAAGACGTATCGGCCGCTGCCCCTGGCGGGGCGGCGGCCGATCGCGTAAAGATGGCGTGAGCAGCCCGACCGAGGGACGACCACGCGAGGAGAGCCATGGGCGGAGGAGGATTCACCAAGCTGCCGGACGGCAGCATGGTGGTCGCCGTCTCCCTGCCGGCCCCCGTGGAGGGCCGGCGGATACGTGTCCTCGTCCACGCCGCGAACCGCGCCAGGGCCCTGACGCGGCTGCGCAACCTCGGCCTGCGCTCCGTCTACCTCCGCGGCAACGCGCACCCGCCCACGCCCGACGAGGTGACCGCCGTGCTGTGCCATCCGGACGGCCTGGTCTGGCGCGGCTCGCTCGACGACGACACGGAGTCCTGGCACCCGATAGCGGCGCTGTTCCGGCTGGCGACGTAGCC
>NZ_JACBXC010000534.1 GCF_013870535.1 Streptomyces phytophilus
CACCGGAGGGGGTGCTGCTGTTCCGCCGCACGCCGGGGGACGGCGGCGCGGCGTTCGTCTGCGCGGCGAACACCACGGGCACGGCGTTGCGGATCACGGTCCCGGCGGGGCGGATGCTGCTCGCGAGCGCGGAGGCGGCGGGCGGGGAGCCGGGCGGGGAGTCCGGCGGCGAGGTGGAGCTGCCGGGGGACACCACGGTGTGGTGGTCGGCGGAGGGGACCTGAGCGGTACGGACCGGGGGAGCACCCGCTGCGTACGCGCGCACCGGGTGCACCCCCTCAGTGGCGGGTTCCGCTCGTCTCCCGCGCCCCGGGCCGCCGGATGCAGATAGCCTCGGTGAGCTGGACTGGGGCGAGCGCGGAGGCAGTTGATGCCGGGTCGGGAGACGGGGACGCCGGACGTCCGGGGCGGCCGCGGCAGACGCCGCGACCTGCGGGGCCGCCCCTTCCCCGGCGCCGCGCTGGAGGACGCGGGCGGACAGGCGGAGATCCTGCGCGAACTGCGGGCCTGGGCGGAGCAGGAGGCCGAGGACGCCGTCGAGTGGTACCTGAACGACAAGCGCCTCAAACGCCGCGGCTCCCGCGCCATCAGCGCGCTCACGATCCTCCTCGCCGTCGCCGGCACGCTGATCCCGCTGGCGAGCGTCATCTCCGGCGGCCCGCCGCAGGGCTGGGGCTACGTGCTCCTGGCGCTGGCGGCGGGCTGCAAGGCGTTCGACCACTTCTTCGGCCTGTCGTCCGGCTGGATGCGCGACATCACGGCGGCACAGACGCTCCGCGCGGAGCTGAACGACTTCCGCATGGCCTGGGCCGCGGACCAGCTCCGCGCCCCGGGACCCGCTTCCGGCACCCTCGACCCGGCGGCGCTGGAGCGCCGGCTCGCGCTGCTGACGTCGCTGGTGGAGGCCGTACGCCGGCAGGTGGAGTCGGAGACGGCGGAGTGGCTGACCGAATTCCGCGCGACGGCACAGCAGTTGCAGGACCACGCGGGCCCGCCGCCGTCCGGCGCGGGGGCGTGAGGCGGGATGACGACGGAACGGATGCTGACGGTCGTCCTGCCGGGCGGGGAAGAGCGGGACGTGGTGCTGGAGGCGCCGGACAGCGCACCGGTGGCGCTGGTGTCGCGGCGGCTCGGCAAGTGGTGCGGTTTCCGGTCGGGAACGGAGCCGCTCTTCCTCGACGACGCCACTGAGCTGCCGCCCGACGCCACTCTCGGGGACGTACCCGTACGCCCCGGAACCCGGCTCTGGCTCGGCCGGCCGCCCGCTGAACCGATGTGGCGCCACGTCACGCCCGAGGGGGTCCACCGCGCACTCGTCAAGAAGGGCCTCGCGGAACCGCGTGACGGCGGCACTCTGCACGTCACCCGGCGACGAGGCGACGCTGACGCGTCGGGGCCCGAGCCCAAGGGCTGGCGGCGGTTGCTGCCCGCCGGGTGGCGCGGCTGGGACACCGGGTCGGGCCACAGGAGGTCGTTCGAGCGGCCCGGCACGCTGCTTCTCGACGAGGCCGAGCTCTGGCACCGTGCCCCGGGCAGCGTGCCGTTCCTCCGGCTTCTGCTCGGCTACGACCTGGGCTCCCCCTCGCCGAGGCTGCTGGTGCCGGTCCTGCTGGACCTGCCCGGCGCCGGGGTCCTCGGCATCGAGGGCGAGCGGGCGGCGGTGGACGAGGCCGGCGCGTGGCTCGTCGCCTCCATCCTCGCCACGCACAGCCCGGCCGATGTCGACGTGCGCGTCCTGACCACCGGCCGGGATCGCGGCGTCTGGGACTTCCTCCGCCTGCTTCCCCCCACCTCCTCGGGACCGCGGATCGCCTACGACGCCGAGACGTCCGCCCGACACGTCAACGACCTGCTCAGTCGCGGCTCCGGCTCGCGTGGGAGCCCCCGCCCGACCGCGGCCGTGCTCGTTCTCGACGGCGCCCGCAGCCTGCGTGCGCTGCCGGCGGTCAGGGAACTGCTCCGGAGCGGACCCGAGTACGGCGTGTTCTCGATCTGCCTGGAGAGCCCCCCGCGACCGCTGCCCGCGGAGTGCCGCGCGGTGGCCAGGATCGACGGGAACACCGCCCGGCTGCTGGAGGAGGGAGTACTCGTACACGACGACTGGAAGGCAGCCGGCGCAAGCCGTATGCAGACCGATCGCGTCGGCCGCATCCTCGCGCCGCTGCGCGACCCCGCGGCCTTTGCGGAGCCCGGCAGCCCCCGGCTGCTCGACCTGCTCGGTCTGCCGGCGTACGACACCGGGGAACTCCGCCGACTCTGGACACGCCCGTCCTACGGACTCTCCGCCCCGGTCGGCGAGTCCGCCCAGGGCGTGCCTGTCGCCATCGACCTCGTACGCGACGGTCCGCACGCCCTCGTCGCCGGCACGACCGGCTCCGGCAAGACGGAGTTCCTGCGGACGTGGATCGCCTCCATGGCCGCCAATCACCCGCCTGACGCCGTGTCGTTCGTGCTGGTGGACTACAAGGGCGGCAGCGCGTTCGCGGACTGCGCGCGGCTTCCGCACACCGCCGACGTCATCGTCGACTTCGACGCGTACCTCGTCGAGCGCACCCTTTCCGGCCTGGCCGCCGAACTGCGCAGGCGCGAGGAACTGCTGATGCGGGTCGGCATGGCCGATATCGCCGACTACGGCGACCTCTTCCGGGCCGGCGATGTGCGGGCACCTGAACCGCTGCCGCGGATGGTGCTCGTCGTCGACGAGTTCGCCGCGCTCACCCGGGAGTTCCCCGACTTCGTCAGCGGCCTCGTGGAGATCGCCCGGCGAGGCCGCTCCCTCGGCGTGCACCTCGTGCTCGCCACCCAGCGTCCCGGCGGCGTGGTGACCGCCGACATCCGGGCCAACACCAACCTCCGTGTCGCGCTGCGCCTGGTGGACCGGAGCGAGAGCACCGACGTGATCGACGAGCCCGACGCGGCCTGGCTCGGCAAGTCCGAGCCGGGGGCCGCTTACGTACGCACCGGCGCCGAGACCCTCGTGCGCCTGCGCACCGCGCGCGTCGGCCTCAAGCGCCTGCCGGACCCCGCGCACTGGTCGGACGTGCGCGTGCGTGGCGCTCAGGGCGACCCCGAGGACAGCGGTTCGCTGCGCGTGGAGCCGGAGCCCACGGGGCTCACGGACCTCGGCGTCCTCGTCACCACGATCCTCGGCGCCGCCATGGACCGCGGCATCGCCCGCTCGCCCGCGATCCTCCCGCCCCCGCTCCCCGACGTGATCAAGCTCGACGCGCCGCTGACGGAGGCGGACCTGCCGGGACGCGGTCGGGACCTCGTGCCCGTCCCCATCGGCCTCGGCGACGTCCCCGACGACCAGTTCCAGACCGTCGCCGTGCTCGACCTCGCCGACAAGCTGCCGCTGCTCGTCGCCGGCGGTCCACGCAGCGGGCGCTCGCAGCTCCTGCGGACTGTCGCCGGCTCCGTCGCCCGCCAGCACAGTGTCGCCGATGTGCACCTCTACGGGATCGACTGCGGCACCGGCGCGCTCCAGGCCCTCGCCGAACTCCCGCACTGCGGCGCCGTCGTCTCCCGCAACGAACGCGACCGGCTCACCCGGCTCCTGGACCGGCTCACCACCACCGTGCGCGTCCGGCAGTCGCAGCTCGCCGCCGAGGCGTTCGGCGACGTCGCAGCCCAGCGACAGGCGGTGGCGGCGCACCGGCGGCTGCCCTACCTGCTGGTGCTCGTGGACGGCTGGGAGGGCTTCGTCGCTGCGATGGAGGACGTCGACTACGGCAAACCGGTGGACGACTTCATCCGGCTCTGCCGGGAGGGGCCGCGGGTCGGGGTCTGCCCCGTCGTCGTCGGCGGGCGGACGGTGCTCCACGGCCGGATCAGGGCTGCGGCGGCGGACGTGCTGGTACTGCGGCAGGCCGATGCGACGGACTACCGGGACGCGGGCATCAGGTCCCGTTTCGTGCCCGGCCGCATGCCGCCCGGTCGCGCGCTGTACGCCGAGGGCAGGGACCGTACCGTCGTGCAGATCGCGCTGCTGCCCGGTGGCGCCGAGCGCG
>NZ_JACBXC010000535.1 GCF_013870535.1 Streptomyces phytophilus
GTCGCCGGCGGCGGCCACGTAGCTGCCGTGCCGGCCGCGGGTCTCGATCACCCCGTCGCTCTCCAGCGCGCGGTACGCCTTGGCGACGGTGTTCGGGGCGAGGCCCAACTGCTCGGCGAGGCCCCGCACGGTGGGCAGCTTGGTGCCGGCCGGGAGCACACCGCCGCGCGCCTGGGCGGAGATCTGGGCGCGCACCTGCTCGTACGGGGCCTCGGGCGCCTGCTGGTCGACGAAAATCTGGATGGTCACGGACTCATTGTGGGCCGCGGGGGGATATTCGCACGACAGCGGCACCCCCGTCGCCGTAGCGTGCGGCGCCATGAGTGTGCTCGTACGGGACTTCCGCCCCGAGGACGCCGACGCGGTCGCCGAGGTGCGGCGCGCGGCCGTGCCGTTCGTCGTCACCACCGCCGAGTCGGTCCGGTGGCACGTGGCCTCCGCGCCGCCGGAGAAGCGGCTGCGGCCGCTGGTCGCCGAGGTCGGCGGGCAGGTCGTCGGCGAGTCGGAGGCGTATGTCGTCTACGACAGCAGCACGCCGGGGCAGGGCGTCGCCCAGCCGCACGTGCACCCCTGGCACACCGGCCGCGGCGTCGGCACCGCGCTCGTCGCGGCGGCCGAGGCGCATCTCGCCGCGCAGGGCGCGACGACCGCCTACACCTGGGTGTACGACCCGGAGCGCGACTTCCGCTTCGCCGAGCGGCGCGGCTACCGGAAGGGCCGCACCGGCCGGATCCTCCACCTCGACCTGCGCGAGCCGCTCCCGCCGCGGGCGGAGCCGGCGGCGGAGGTGGAGCTGCGCGCGTTCGCCGACTTCGACGATCCGCGGGCGCTGTACGAGGCGGACGCGGAGGCGGCCGTGGACGAGCCGAGCGACACGCCGGTCGACGCCATGTCCTACGAGCACTGGCTCGACCACACCTGGCGCGAGCCGCTGATCGACCACGACCTGACGATCGCCGCCCTGGTGGACGGCGAGGTGGCGGCGTTCAGCCTGGCGGAGACGGACGGGCGCGGGCGCTACCTGTCCGGGATGACCGGCAGCCGCCGGGCGTTCCGCGGCCGGGGGCTCGCGAAGCTCGCCAAGCACGAGTCGCTGCGGCGGGCGCAGGCCGCCGGGTACACCGACGCGTTCACGGGCAACGACAGCGACAACGGGCCGATGCTCGCCATCAACCGCTGGTTCGGCTACGGGCCGTTCCTCGTCGAGACGCGCTGCATCAAGGATCTCTGACGTCACGTCACGACGGGCCCGCCGTCCGCGGCAGCACCACCGACCGGTCCGGCACCTCCCGCTCGTACCCGACGGGGTCGTCCGCCTCGTGCCAGTGCAGGACGAACCGCTCCCCCGCCCGGTACGCGTCGAGAGCCGCCCGGCAGTACGCCACCATGTCGTCCGGCAGCCCGTCGAGCGGATACCAGCCGATGCCCGCGCACTTGTCCGGCTCCGCGTTCACCGGCCGGGCGCCGGGCGGCAGTTCCGCGGCGAAGAACCACCCCATCCGGGGGCGGCCCACCGGCGGCTTGTGCTGGATGACCAGCGCCGCCTCGACCTGCTCGGGGCCCAGCACGAGCCCGATCTCCTCCGCGGTCTCGCGCAGCACCGCGGCCCGTACGTCCTCGCCGTCCTCCAGGTGGCCGCTGGGCAGGTTCAGCAGCCCGTCCGCGTACCCCGTGCCGGCGCGGCGGGCGAGCAGCACCTCCGGCGCGGGGGCGCGCCGGAGGAGCAGCAGGTGCACGTCCACGATCTCCCGGTGGCGGTCGGGCCGTTCGCGCCGGGACGACGGGTGCTGCGGTGCGGTGTCCGCCGCTTCTGCGCTCATGTGCCGATCATCGCAGCAGCCGCTGACACCGCCCCGGCCTCAGCAGTCGTACAGCGCGTTCGCGTGGACCTTCTCGCAGTAGCGCACGTGCAGGTGGTTGTCGTGGTTGGGGTACTGGGTGGTGAGGCCCTCGGAGATCAGCTGCGGGTCGTTGAAGAAGATCAGCTTGATGTGCCCGGGGGCCGCGGCGCGGATCGCCTTGACCAGTTCGCGCGTCGCGGCGCGGTCGTACGTGGCCGACTGCCACGTGATCCGCCCCGCGGTGCACTGCGCCGAGTCCGTGCGCGCCGGCCAGACGTCGAAGTCGAGCCCCAGCTCGTGGCTGGCGTGGCCCGGGATGTCGCCGCCGTGCTCGAACCCGCTGTCGCCGACGGGCAGCTTGCCGTTGCCGGTGCCGGCGAAGGAGGCGGCGGCGGCCTCCAGTTGGGCGACGGCGGCGGAGGTGCCCCAGTGGGCGTTCGCGTTGCCGTCCGGGCTCTGGCCGCACATCGTGCTGCCGAAGCTGGTGTTCTCGTAGTGCCAGAGCAGGTTCTTCCAGGTGACGGGGCCGACGATGCCGTCCACGCCGATGCCCGCGTGGCCCTGGAAGGTCCGTACGGCCGCGGTGGTGGCGGCGTCGAAGGTGCCGCTGGCGGTGAGGCCCGCGCCGCGCTTCGCGTTGAGCGCGGCCTGCAGGGCCCTGACGGTTCCGCCGGTGTCGCCCTGCCGGATCGTCGGGGTCAGCGCGCCCCAGGTCTGCGGGCCGACGATGCCGTCGACGCCCAGGCCCTCGGCGCTCTGGAACTGGCGCACCGCGGTGTTCGTGGCGGGGCCGAACACCCCGTCGGCCGAGACCGCGATGCCCTGCCCGGTCAGCAGGTGCTGGAGTGCGAGCACGTCGGTGCCCCTGTTGCCGCTGCTCTGGGTCGGGAAGGCGGCCTGCGGGTAGGCGTTCGCCGGTGCGCCGATGCCCAGGATCAGGGCGGCCACGGCGGCGATCAGCGCGGCCGTGCGGAACAGCGGTCTGTTCTTCCGGTTCGTCGTCTTCTTCATCGCGTTCTCCTCCACGGGATCGCCGGTCACTTGCCCGCCTGCAACGCGCCCCAGGTCGCCGGGCCGACGATGCCGTCCACGCCGAGCCCGCGGGCGCTCTGGTAGTCGCGTACGGCCGTCTGCGTGTTGGGGCCGAAGATGCCGTCGATGCCGACGGTGCGGCCGAGCGCGGCGGTCAGGGCCCGCTGGAGGCGGGTGACGGCCTCGCCGGTGGCGCCGTTCTGCAGGGTGGGCGTGGTGCCGCGGGACAGCAGCGCGGTCCAGGTGCGGGGGCCGATGACGCCGTCCGCGGTCAGGCCCCTGGCGGTCTGGAACGCCTTGGCGGCGGTGACCGTACCGGCGTCGAAGGTGCCGTTCGGGGCGGTGGCGCCGGGGTTGTGGCCGGCCGCTCGCAGGAGGCACTGGGCGGCGTCGACCAGGGCGCCCGTCGAGCCGGAGCGGATGGTTCCGTAGGCGTTGAAGCTCAGGTTGGCGGTGGTGCAGGTGACGGGCGGCGGGGTGCCCTTGCCGACGTCGAGGTAGTTGCGGTCGATGTGCAGGCGCTGGCCGCCGTACGTCTCGTAGACCTCGCCGACGTACTGGTGGATGCGCTGGTGGCCGGACCAGTAGGCGTCGGGGACGTATGAGCCGGCGTCGGTGTCGGCGACGCCGTTCCACCACGCGAACCACAGGTGGTCCACGCGCAGGTAGCGGGCGTCGTCGTAGACGCTCGCCGCGTCGCGGACGCCGGAGGAGGCGCTGGAGTAGAGGCCGGAGAGGTAGCCCTTGGCGTGCAGCGCCTCGGTCCAGCCGGAGACGTAGCTCATCACCGCGGCCTTGCAGGAGGCGGTGGAGGTGTAGTTCTCGATGTCGGAGTAGAGGGCGCTGCCGGCCGGGATGCCGAGGCTCTGCGCGGCGGTCGCCGAGGCGTTGGCGGCGCTGACGCCCTGGGCGCGGGCGGTGACGGGGTCGGCCGACATCTTGTTGGAGAAGTTGCTGCAGGGCGCCTGGCGGCCCACGTCGATGGGGATGAGGTGCCAGCCCTTGTCCGTCTGGTTCGTCACCCAGCTCGCGGTGAGGTTGGGCTGCGCGCAGGCACGGGTGGAGCCGGAGATGTAGACGCCGACGGCGCGGTACGGGGAGGAGGCGAGCCAGGCGTCCATCGTGGTCTGCGACGGC
>NZ_JACBXC010000536.1 GCF_013870535.1 Streptomyces phytophilus
GCACCGCGTCGACCGGGCCCAGGTCGGCCGGCGACAGCGCCGGGCCCGCGGTCTTCACCAGCCGCCGGCCCCCGACGGGGTACTCGCCTGGCGGGTCGAAGGTCGGGTCCGTCAGCAGCCGGACCCCACCGAGCCGGAGGAGCGCGGTGGGGCCGCCGACGTAGTGCAAGATCGTCATGGCAGTGCCAAGGACCCGCGGGCCGCCGCTATTCCGCAGCACTGAACTGCTCCCGCAGCTCGACCTTCCGCACCTTCCCGCTGACCGTCATCGGGAACTCCGCCATGATCCGCAGATGCCGCGGGATCTTGTAGTGCGCGAGCCGGTTCTCGCAGTAGTGGGCCAGCTCGCGCCGGGAGAGCGCGTGCTGCGGGTCGCTGAGGATGACGCAGGCGAGGATCTCCTCGCCGTACGTCTCGTCCGGCACGCCCACCACCTGCACGTCGGCGATCTTGGGATGGGTGTGCAGGAACTCCTCGATCTCGCGCGGGTAGACGTTCTCGCCGCCCCTTATGATCATGTCCTTGATCCGGCCGACGATCTCCACGCAGCCGTCGTCGCGCATCCGCGCGAGGTCGCCGGTGTGCATCCAGCGGCCGGCGTCGATGGCCTCGGCGGTGCGCTCCGGCTGCTCCCAGTAGCCCTGCATGACGCTGTAGCCGCGGGTGCACAGCTCGCCCGCGGTGCCGCGGGGCATGGTCACGCCGGTGACCGGGTCGACGACCTTGACCTCGATGTGCGGCAGGACGCGGCCGACGGTGGCGGTGCGGCGCTCCAGGTCGTCCTCGCGCCGGGTCTGCAGGGAGACGGGGGAGGTCTCGGTCATGCCGTAGCAGATGGTCACCTCCGCCATGTGCATCTCGTTGACCACCCGCTTCATCACCTCGACCGGGCACGGCGAGCCGGCCATGATCCCGGTGCGCAGCGACGTCAGGTCGTACAGGGCGAAGTCGGTCAGGGCCAGTTCGGCGACGAACATGGTGGGCACCCCGTACAGCGAGGTGCAGCGCTCCTGTTCGACGGCCGCGAGGGTGGCCGCGGGGTCGAACGAGGGGCCCGGGACGACGATGCAGGCGCCGTGGCTGGTGGCCGCGAGGTTGCCCATCACCATGCCGAAGCAGTGGTAGTACGGGACGGGGATGCAGACCCGGTCCTCCTCGGTGTAGCCCAGCGTCTCGCCCACGAAGTAGCCGTTGTTGAGGATGCTGTGGTGCGAGAGGGTCGCGCCCTTGGCGAAGCCGGTGGTGCCGGAGGTGTACTGGATGTTGACCGGGTCGTCGCAGGACAGCAGCGCCTCGCGCTCGCGGGCCCGCTCCGGGGGCACGGTGCGGCCGGCCTCGATCAGCCGGCCCCAGCCGGCGTGGCCGATGTAGAAGACGTTGCGCAGGGCCGGGCAGCTGCCGCGTACCTGCTCGACCATCCGCCGGTAGTCGCTGGACTTGTGCGCCAGCGAGGCGACGAGCAGGGAGATGCCGGACTGGTTGAGGACGTACTCCAGCTCGTGCACGCGGTAGGCGGGGTTGATGGTGACCATCACCGCGCCGATACGGGCGGAGGCGTACTGCACGAGCACCCACTCCGGGCAGTTGACCGCCCAGATGCCGATGCGCTCGCCCTTGGCGACGCCGCGGGCGAGCAGCCCGCGCGCCACCTCGTCGACGGCGGCCCCGAACTCCGCGTACGTCCAGCGGCGCCCGGAGGGCACGTCGACGAGGGCCTCGCGGTCGGGGTGGGCGGCGATGGCGCGATCCAGGTTGGCACCGATGGTGTCGCCCAGCAGCGCTGTGGTGCCGGTACCGCCGGTGTAGGACGGCTCTGGGGTCACGGGTGGTCCTCCTCGCGGTACTCGTCGGCGGAGCCGGCGGCGGTCGCCTCGCGCAGCTGCACGCGGCGGATCTTGCCGGAGACGGTCTTGGGCAGGTCGGCGAACTCCAGCCGCCGGACGCGCTTGTACGGGGCGAGCACGGCGCGGGAGTGCGCGAAGATCGCCGCCGCGGCGGCGGGGCCCGGCTCCCAGCCGGCGGCGAGCACGACGTACGCCTTGGGCACGGCGAGCCGCAGCGGGTCGGGCGCGGGCACGACGGCGGCCTCGGCGACCGCCTCGTGCTCCAGCAGCGCGCTCTCCAGCTCGAAGGGGCTGATCTTGTAGTCGCTGGCCTTGAAGACGTCGTCGCTGCGCCCGATGTACGTGATGTAGCCCTCGGCGTCGCGGGCGCCGATGTCGCCGGTGCGGTAGTAGCCGTCGGCCATGGCCTCGGCGGTGCGGGCGGGGTCGCCCTCGTAGCCCGTCATCAGGCCCACGGGGCGCGCTGACAGGTCGAGGCAGATCTCGCCCTCGTCGGCGGGCTTGCCGCTGACGGGGTCCAGGAGCACGACGTCGTATCCGGGAGTGGGACGGCCCATGGACCCCAGCTTGACGGGCTGCCCGGGGGAGTTGGCGATCTGCACCGCGGTCTCGGTCTGGCCGAAGCCGTCGCGGATGGTCAGCTTCCAGGCCCGCCGGACGGCCTCGATGACCTCCGGGTTGAGGGGTTCACCTGCGGCGACGGCCTCGCGCGGCGGGGTGGCGAGGCCGCTGAGGTCGGATTGGACGAGCATGCGCCAGACGGTGGGCGGGGCGCAGAAAGTTGTCACGCCGCCGCGCGCCATGGCGCCGAGCAGCGCCCCGGCGTCGAAGCGCGTGTAGTTGTACAGGAAGACGGTCGCCTCCGCGTTCCAGGGCGCGAAGAGGTTGGACCAGGCGTGCTTGGCCCAGCCGGGCGAGGAGATGTTCAGGTGGACGTCGCCCGGCCGGATGCCGATCCAGTACATCGTCGCCAGGTGGCCGACGGGGTACGAGACATGGGTGTGCTCGACGAGCTTGGGGAGCGCGGTGGTGCCGGAGGTGAAGTAGAGCATCAGGGTGTCGCCGGCGGCCGTCGGGCCGTCGGGCGTGAAGGCGGCGGGGGCCTCGTACGCGTCCTCGTACGGGAGCCAGCCCGGCGAGCTGCCGCCGACCGAGATGCGGGTGTAGTCGCCGGGCACCTCGGCGAACTTGGCCTCGTCGGCGGCCCGTACGAGCACGTGGCGGGCGCCGCCGCGCTCGATGCGGTCGGCGAGGTCGGCCGGGCCGAGGAGCGGCGTGGCGGGGATGACGACGGCGCGGAGCTTCATCGCGGCGAGCGCGGTCTCCCACAACTCGGCCTGGTTGCCGAGCATGACGACGATCCGGTCGCCGGCGCGCACGCCCTGGGCGCGCAGCCAGTTCGCCACCCGGTTCGAGCGCTCACTCATCCGGGTGAAACTCAACTTCGTCTCGCGGCCGTCCTCCTCGACGATGTGGAGGGCCGTGCGCTCGTTGCCCTCGGCGACGGCGTCGAACCAGTCGAGTGCCCAGTTGAAGCGCTCCGGCCTGGGCCAGGAGAAGCCGGCGCGGGCGGCGGCGTAGTCCTCCCTCCGCCGCAGCAGAAAGTCCCGCGCGGACCGGAAGTCCGCGGTCGGATTCGATGCCGTCACATGTCCTCCTCGTACGGCGGCGGCTCGCTAGCATCGTGCTGCGAGTGACGTACGCCTCACTACCCCCATACGGGGGTGCCCTGCCGCCGGCCACGCCGGCGATACCCCGTCAGCATCAGGGAGCGAGCGAGATGCCGGAGACCGTGGACGCAGCGGAGGTGCGCGGCGCGCTGGCCCGGCTGCGCCGGGGCGGCGGCGTGCCCGTCGCCTTCGGCGGGCTGCTCACGGACGGCGGCCGCAAGCTGCGGATCAGCGAGCTGAGCGGGACGGTGACGCTGTCCCTGCAGGGACTCGGGGTGGCCACGGGCAACGGGCTCGGCGGCAAGGCCATCGCCTTCTCCCGCCCCTGCGCGGTCACCGACTACACCTCGTCCCGCGCCATCAGCCACGAGTACGACGGCCCGGTGGGCGCCGAGGGGCTGCGCTCGGTGCTGGCGGTGCCCGTCGTCGTACGCGGCCGGGTGCGGGCCGTGCTCTACGGGGCGCTGCGCGACTCGCTGCCG
>NZ_JACBXC010000537.1 GCF_013870535.1 Streptomyces phytophilus
GGCCGCGGGCGGCGGTCACCGACGACGCGGTGCCCTGGCCGGGGATCGAGGGCCTGAAGGAGCTGAAGGCCGTGGGCAGTTGGGCGCAGCTCCGGCCGGCCCGCACACCCGGGCTCTGCGTCACGGAGGGCACGGACCGCGCGGGCCGCTACCCGACGGCGGTCGCGGCCCAGCAGCCCTGCGCGCAGGCCGTCCAGCCGCGGGTCTACCTCGAACCGGTCGGCGAGGGCGCGGTGCAGATCCAGTGGCACCACCCCGAGCACGGCATCGGCTGCCTGACCGCCATGCTCGAAGGGCCCGGCCGCGGTCTGCTCGAACCCCGCGACAGGTGCGCAGACGACGACCCGGCGCAGCGCTTCCGGATCGAGCCGGCCGGCGGGCGGGGCGCGCCGCGCTTCCGCCTCCTGCCGGGCACCGGCGAGTGCCTGGCGCCGCGGGACGAGGACACCGCCCCCGGCGCCGAGATCGTCCAGGTCCGCTGCTCCGGCGCCGCGGACCAGGAGTTCCGGATCAGCCTGACCCCGCCGCCGTAGCCGGGCCCGCGGCGTATCTGGCGGCGAGGGCGGCGGCGCGGTCGCGCAGCGCCGTACGCAGCCACTCGGGCGCCAGCGCCTCGGCGTCCGCCGCGAGTTGCCACACCGCCCACTCGGCGTGCCGCGCGTCCTGGAACGCCACCTCCAGCCGCAGCCGCCCGTCGGGCTCCACGTCCTCCGCGAGTACGGCGAGCGCGGTGCCCACCAGCTCCTCGCGGCGCCGCGGCGTGACCCGTACCGCCACGGTGACCTGGTCGCCACCGCCGCGGAACCGGGCGCTGCGCTCCTGCCAGGCCCGGTCGAGGTCGATGCGCTCGGGCCGCTCGGCCGGTTCGGGGAGTTCCTCTGCGGCGCGTACCCGGGAGAGGCGGTAGGTGCGGTCCTCACCGGCGCGGATGGCGAGCAGGTAGCCCTTGTCCCGTACGGTCACCAGGCCGATCGGGTCCACCGTGCGCCACGTCGCGGCCCGCCCCTCCGGGGCGTAGCGGATCCGCAGCTTCCGCCCGGCGAACACGGCGCCGCGGAGGGCGGCCAGCACGTCGTCCGGCACGTCCTCGGCGGTGAGCGGGCGGGCGAGGAGGTCGGTCGCGGGGTCGACGAGGAGCCGTTCCGCGACGCCCGCGGCGGTGTCGCGGTAGCCGGGCGGCAGCGCGTCGACCACCTTGAGCATCGCCGACGCGAGCGCGGAGCCGAGCCCGAACGCCTGCGCGCCGCGCCGCGATCCGGCGATGAGGAGGGCGAGGGCCTCGTCGTGGTTCAGCCCGGTCAGCTCCGTACGGAACCCGGGCAGCAGCGCGAACCCGCCGTGCCGCCCGCGTTCGGAGTGCACCGGGACGCCGGCCGCGGAGAGCGCGTCGATGTCGCGCAGCACGGTGCGGGTGGAGACCTCCAGCTCGCGGGCGAGCGCGGCCGCGGAGAGCCGGCCGCGCTGGCGGAGCAGCAGGACCAGCGAGACCAGGCGATCGGCGCGCATACGAAAAATCTAGCAAGATATACGACACAGGATGTCGTCATTCGTTGCGAGGCTGACGACCATGGAACGCACAGCGATAAACCCGGTCACCTGGTCGACGGAGATGGGCTTCAACCAGGGCGAACTCGTCTCCGGCCACACCCGGACCCTCTACGTCTCCGGCCAGACCGCCATGAGCCCAGACGGCCGACCGCAGCACGCCGGCGACATGGCCGCGCAGCTCGGGCTCAGCCTCGACAACCTCGAAGCGGTGCTCGCCGGGGCGGGCATGTCCCTGGAGAACCTCGTCCGCCTCACCGTCTGCACCACCGACGTCGACCTCCTCCTCCAGCACTACGGCGAGCTGGCCGGCCGCCTGGCCGCGGCCGGGGCGGCACCGGCGACGACGATGCTGGGGGTGACCCGCCTGGCGATCCCCGCCCTGCTGGTCGAACTGGAAGCCACCGCCGTCGCCTGACCCGCCCGCGGCCTCTCCCGCCCGTCCGCCGCCTTCCCGGGCGCCGGGGCGGGAGTCGGTGTCGGTACGGGCCTGCCCGGCGGAAGCCGCCGGGCAGGCCCCTACCGGTGCCGGGAGGTCCTCAGCGTTTGAGGGTGAACGTGAAGTCGCCGGTCGTTCTGGCGGTGAGGCGGATCCCCGAGACGAGCCTCCCTTCTTCGGCCAGTCGCTCCGCCTCGGCCCGCGTGAGGCCGCAGCCGTCGGCGATCAACGGCAGCGGGCGGACCGGGATCCGGGCCGCGAAGCGCACCGCGACGTCGACGACCTCGCGGTCCAGGTGGTCCGTGCCACCGGTGTCCAGGCGCCAGGCGCCGGTCCAGTCGAGCGCCACGCGGTTGCGGCGCTGGAGAGACGGGTCCTGGAGCAGGGTGGCGGCCAGGTGGATGTCGTTGCGGTGGAGCCGGTCCAGGAGTCCGGGGCGTAGGGAGCGTACGTTCACCCGCTCCAGGACGGTGAGCTTCGCCGTCTGCCCGCAGCCCGTGCAGAGCACGAGGAGCCAGGCGTCGAGGAGTTTGTGGTGGGCGTTGACACGGAACTTGCCGTTCGCCCGGAAACGCCCGGACGCGCACGCGTGGCAGCGGCGGCGGACGAGCGGCAGGCAGGTGGGCATGACCAACCAGTCTGTGAGCACAGAAGTACACCGGCATCTGTGTGAGAGAACCGCAGCAAAAAGCAGCGCGGCGGCGCCCGCACGAAGCGGCGCACGACGCGCGACCAATCAGCGCTTGGGAGGTCTCACACGGTGTACAACGGCACGCCCTTGCCTCGACGACTCGGCCGCGGCCACCGTACGGGCGCGGGGCGGCGCCGCTCCACCGGTTTTCGCGGGCCCTAGAATTCGCGGGCCGTAAAAGCCGTGGACGGATCCTCGAACGATCACCTACTGTGTGACGGCACGCCCTGAGACGGACGGAAGGAGGCGAGTGCCGTGAAGTTCACACCAGTCCAGCGCTCCCCTCGTCCGCAGTCCGGCGTGGTTCGTTAATTCCCGACGGGAGCGCGCCAAGCAGCACGTATCCCGGAGGAATCCATGACCGATCCGGTCATCCGCGCGCTCACCGCGAGCGACGCCCATCTCTTCGACGCACTGCCCGACCCCCTCGGCGCCCGCGAGGCCCACCGGCGCACCCGTTTCCGTACGGAGTGGAAGCGCGTCGCCCTGCGCGGCGGCGAAGTCGTCGCCCGCGGCGCCTGGTGGGGCGGCCCCGACGACGCGGAGCCCCTCACCGTCAACTGGTTCGACGTGGCCGAGGGCGAGGAGGAGGCGGGGGCGCAACTCCTGCGTTCCGTGCCCTGGCAGGTCGAACTCGAAATCAACCTGCCCGGCGACTGGCGCGACCGGCCCGCCCTGCGCGCCGCCGCCGAGGCCCGCTTCGCCGCCGCCCGCACCGCCGGGTACGAACTCCTCGTCGAGCGCTTCCTCTACCGCTGGACCCCGGAGAACGGCCTCCCCGAGCGCCCCGGCCGGCTGCGCTTCCGCCCCGAGCCCGACGACGCGGTCTTCTTCGACGTCCTGCGCCGCATCCACTCCGCCACCCTGGACGCCCACGCGCTCAAGGCGACCGAGGAGGGCGGCCTCGACCGGGCGGCACAGGAGGAACTCGACATCTTCCACTGGTTCCCCTCCCCCCGGGAGTGGTGGCAGACCGCGTACACGCCGGACGGCGACCTGGCCGGCATCCACATCCCCGCCCACAACCCCTCCGGCCCGACCATCGGCTTCATCGGCGTCGTCCCGGAGCAGCGCGGCAACGGCTACGCCTTCGACCTCCTCACCGAGTGCACCCGCGTACTCGTCGAGCACGGCGCGGAGTTCATCAGCGCCGCGACGGACCGGGGCAACTTCCCCATGGCCGCGAACTTCACCAAGGCCGGCTTCCCCGTCGTCAAGGAGCGCATCAACTTCCACCCGGCGGGCCGGAAGGCGTAGCCGGCGAGGCGGGGGGTCCGGTGCCGGACGGCCGGGCCCCCCGCCCCGGGGGCGCCCGTATCTC
>NZ_JACBXC010000538.1 GCF_013870535.1 Streptomyces phytophilus
CGGGCAGCGCGGTCAGGGAGCTGGCGACGGCGACGGCCACGACGAGGATCGTGCCCGTGGCGAGGGAGGAGAAGATGACGTCGGTGGCGAGGTAGAGGGTGGCGGTGGAGACGATGACGGCGAGGCCGGAGACGACGATGGCCCGCCCCGCCGTCGCCGCCGCCAGTTCGACGAGGGCCGCGGACGACAGGCTGCCGTCGGCGCGGGCGCGCTCCTCGCGCTCGCGCTTGAGGTAGAAGAGCGTGTAGTCGACGCCGACCGCGAGGCCGATGAGCAGGATCAGGTTGGTGCCCACGCCGGGGTCGGGCAGCAGGTGCGAGGCGAGCATCGACAGGCCGAGCGCCGCGGTGATCGACGTCAGCGCCAGCAGCAGCGGCACGCCGGCCATGACGACCGACCCGAAGACGACGAGCAGCGTGACGAGCGTGACGGGCAGCGAGATGCGCTCGGAGAGCGCCAGGTCCTCGCCGCGCTGGTCGTTGACGCCCTTGCTGATCGCGGGCGAGCCGGTCTCCTCGACGACGACGCCGGGGTGGGCAGCGGCCACCTCCGCGGTCTGCTCAAGCAGCGGCCCGACATTCTCCTTGCCTTCCAGTTCTGCGCCCTTCAGCACCACCGGCACCCGCAGCGCGTCGCCGTCCGCGGAGCGTACGGGCGCGGCGACGGACGCCACTTCGGGCAGCCGCTCCATCCGCTCGGTGACGTCCCGGACGGCCGCGCGGGCGGCGGCGGCGTCGAGGGAGCGGCCGGGCTCGGCGCGGATGAGGACGTGTTCCGTGGGCTTGCGCTCCAGGCCGCCCTCGGTCGCCAGTTGCTCGGCGCGGCCGGCCTCGCCGACCCAGAAGTCCTCGGTGGTGGCGGGGTTGCCGCCGACGGATATGCCGGTGCCGATGCAGAGCGCGACGAAGACGAACCAGCCGGCGATGGCGCGCCAGGGGTGCCGGGCGCTCCAGCGGGCCGTGCGCACAGGGAGGTTTCTCATACCCGGAATGCTCGCGAGCGAGGCCCTGTCCACGACAGCCGCGACCGGTGGAACCGGGGGTCCACCGGTCGGTGGACCCGGCGGGCCCTCCGGTGCGTACGGGCGGGGGCTCGCGGCCCGTACGCACCGGCCGCGGGCCCCGGTCGAAGCGGTTCAGTCGGCGGGCGGCCCGGGCTCCTCGGGGCCGGGGCCCTTGTCCCCGGTGCGGTCCCGGCCCCCGCCGCGGCCGCCCCGCAGCCGCTGGGCGAGTCCCCGGATCTGCAGCTCGAACTCCCCGTCGTAGTGCTGGTGTCCGGCCCGTACCGCCGTCTCGACCGCCTGCTCGCCCTGCTCGCCGATGAGGATCAGCTCGTCGTGCCGCAGGTCGCGCATCAGCGCCACGCACAGCCCGATCATCACCAGCGTGAACGGCACCGCGACGAGGATCGTCAGGTTCTTCAAGCCCGTCAGCGCCGCGTCACCGCCGCCGCCGACCAGCAGCATGACGGCGGCGACCGCGCCCGTCAGCACACCCCAGACCACGACCACCATGCGCGTCGGCTCCAGCGTCCCCTTCTGCGACAGCGCACCCATCACGATCGACGCGGCGTCCGCGCCGGAGACGAAGAAGATGCCGACCAGGACCATCACCAGCAGCGTCGTGACGCCGGCGATCGGGTAGGCGTTCAGGACCGCGAACAGCTGCCCCTCCTGCGTCGACTCCTCCGTGATGGCCGCCCCCTGGGCCTGCTGGTGCATCGCCGTGCCGCCGAGGATGCAGAACCACAGGAGGCTGACGACGCTGGGCACGAGGATCACGCCGCCGACGAACTGCCGGATGGTGCGCCCCCGGCTGATGCGTGCGATGAACATGCCGACGAACGGCGTCCACGAGATCCACCACGCCCAGTAGAAGACCGTCCACCCCGACAGCCAGCCGGCGACGTCCGAGCCGCCGCTGGCCTCCGTACGCGCCATCATCTGCGGCAGGTCGGCGAAGAACGAGCCGACGGAGGTCGGCACCAGGTCGAGGATCAGCACCGTCGGGCCGGCGACGAAGACGAACACGGCGAGCGCGGCGGCGAGCACCATGTTGATGTTCGACAGCCACTGGATGCCCCGCTCGATGCCGGAGACGGCGGAGGCGACGAACGCGGCGGTGAGCACGCCGATGACGAGGATCAGCAGCCCCTCGCCGACTTCCTCCGATGTCCAGCCGACCTCCTTGATGCCGCTGCCGATCTGCAGCGCGCCGAGCCCGAGCGAGGCGGCGGAGCCGAAGAGGGTGGCGAAGATGGCGAGGATGTCGATGACCTTGCCGACGCCGCCGTTGGCGTGCCGCGGGCCGATGAGCGGGGTGAAGACGGCGCTGATGGTCTGCCGGCGGTTGCGGCGGAAGACGCTGTACGCCATGGCCAGGCCGACGGCGGCGTAGATGGCCCAGGGGTGCAGCGTCCAGTGGAAGAGGGTGGTCGCCATCGCCACCTCCATCCGCGAGGCGGCACCGGCGCTGGCGGAGACGGTGTTCGGCGGCGGGTTGGTGAAGTGCGCGAGGGGCTCGTTCACGCCGTAGAACATCAGGCCGATGCCCATGCCGGCGCTGAACATCATCGCCACCCACGACACGGTGCGGAACTCCGGCGGCTCGCCCTCCTTGCCGAGGGTGATGCGGCCGTAGCGGCTGAAGGCCAGCCAGAGCGCGAAGATCACGAAGCCGGAGGCGGCGAGCACGAAGGCCCAGCCGCCGTAGTGCATCGTGTCGTTGAGCAGGGACGTGGAGGCGTCCTCCAGGGAGTCCGTCGCCACCGCGCCCCAGATCACGAACGCCAGCGTCAGCGCGGCGGCGACGCCGAAGACCACCGCGTCGGTACGCGGTGCGTGCCCCGGGGCACCGCCGCCGTCCGCGGGCGTCTCCACCCGTTCGTCGAGCACGTGCGGTCACCTTCTCCCTACGCTCCGTGTGCAGAACCCACTCACCATAGGCGAGAGGGACCGGAGCGCCGGGGACCGGCGGCGTCAGCGCGCGGCCGCGGCGGCGGCCATCGCGGCGCCGACGATGCCCGCGTTGTTCTGCAGTTCGGCGGGGACGACGGCGGCGCGGATGCCGGTGATGTCGTCGAGGAACCTGTCCGCCTTGCGGCTCACGCCGCCGCCGATGACGAACAGCTCGGGGGTGAAGAGCATCTCCAGGTGGGCGAGGTAGCGCTGCACCCGGTGGGCCCAGTGCTTCCAGCTCAGGTCCTTGTCCTCGCGCTCCTTGGCGGAGGCGCGCTTCTCGGCCTCGTGGCCGTGCAGCTCCAGGTGGCCCAGCTCGGTGTTGGGGACGAGCCGGCCGCCGGTGAAGACGGCGCTGCCGATGCCGGTGCCGAAGGTCAGCACGATGACGGTGCCGGTGCGGCCGCGGGCGGCGCCGAAGGTCAGCTCGGCGATGCCGGCGGCGTCGGCGTCGTTGACGACGTGGACGGGGCGGCCGAGGCGGTCGCCGAGGAGGGCGGCGGCGTCGACGTCGACCCAGCTCTTGTCGACGTTGGCGGCGGTGCGTACGACGCCGTCGGTGACGACTCCGGGGAAGGTGACGCCGACCGGCCCGCCGTGCCCGGCGAAGTACTCGACGACCGCGGCGACGCCGTCGGCGACGGCGTCGGGGGCCGAGGGGTGCGGGGTGAGCACCTTGTGCCGCTCTTCGGCGAGAGCACCCGTGTCCAGGTCGGCCGGGGCTCCTTTGATGCCCGAGCCGCCGATGTCGACTCCCATGATGTCCATAGCCACAGACGATACGGCGGCGGCGGCCCGGCGCCGGTCAGGACGGGTACCGGCGGGGCCGCACGGCACGGGACGCCGCGGGGCGGCGTAGGACGGCGCGGGGGGCGCGTACATCACCTGTCCGATAACCGGTTTCCCGCGACCGGATAGGTTCTTGACGCGGCCTCATCAGCTCCGCCAGCCTCATGTGCACGACAATCCCCCACCGTTGGGAGCACCCATGCCCCTCCGTCGTACACGTCTCAGGTCGCGGCCGGCCGCCGCGCTACT
>NZ_JACBXC010000539.1 GCF_013870535.1 Streptomyces phytophilus
TGCACGGCGGCGACCACCGGGAACGGGGCCTCGCGCAGGGCCCGTACGACCTGTCCTGTCATGCGGTTGAAGTCCAGCAGCCGACCGGTGTCCATGGCCAGGGTGGCGCCGATGATCTCGTCCACGTCGCCGCCGGAGCAGAAGCCCCGGCCGGCGCCGGCCAGGACGAGCGCGCGGGTGCCGCCGGTGCGGGCCAGTTCGGCGATGAGGTCGCGGAGGTCGGCGTACGCCTCGAAGGTCAGCGCGTTGAGCTTCTCGGGGCGGTCGAGCGTGACGGTGACGACGCCGTCGTCTGCGGTGACCAGCAGGTGCTCCCACTGCTCGGTGCGGCCGGCGGATCCGGTGAACGGGCTCATCGTGCGCGGCCCCTGTCTGCAGACGGTGGCGGGCGGTGGCGGTAAGCCGAAGTTATCACTCGTACGTGACTGTCGTCACGACCGCGCGATACGGGACCGGGCGCACCGGTGCCCCCGCCGGGCCGCTCCGCGGAGCGGCCCGGCGGGGGCGAACGGGCGGGGGCGGACGGGCGGGGGCGGACGGGCGGGCGAACGGGCGGGCGGCGGGGGTCAGCCCAGGGTGGCGACCATGAGCGCCTTGATGGTGTGCATCCGGTTCGCCGCCTCGTCGAAGACGACGGAGTGCTCCGACTCGAAGACCTCGTCGGTGACCTCCAGCGACGTCAGCCCGTGGCGCTCGTGGATCTCCCGGCCCACGGCCGTGCCGAGGTCGTGGAAGGCGGGCAGGCAGTGCAGGAACTTCACGTCCGGGCTGCCGGTGGCGCGCAGCACGTCCGCCGTCACCGCGTACGGGCGCAGCGCCGCGATCCGCTCGTCCCACACCTCCTTGGGCTCCCCCATCGAGACCCACACGTCGGTGGCGACGAAGTCCGCGCCGGCCACCCCTTCCGCGACGTCCGCGGTGAGGGTGATCCGCGCGCCGGAGGCGGCGGCGAGCCGGCGGGCCTCGGCGACGACGGCGTCCGCGGGCCAGTACGCCTCGGGCGCGACGATGCGCACGTCCATGCCGAGCAGGGCGGCGGTGACGAGGTAGGAGTTGCCCATGTTGAAGCGGGCGTCGCCGAGGTAGGCGTAGGCGATCTCCTCGACCGGCCCGGGGCTGTGCTCGGTCATCGTGAGGACGTCGGCGAGCATCTGCGTGGGGTGCCAGTCGTCGGTCAGGCCGTTGTAGACGGGCACGCCCGCGTACGCCGCCAGCTCCTCCACGGCCGCCTGCGCGGCGCCGCGGTACTGGATGGCGTCGTACATCCGCCCCAGCACCCGCGCGGTGTCCTTCACCGACTCCTTGTGCCCGAGCTGCGAGCCGGCCGGGTCCAGGTACGTGGTCGACGCGCCCTGGTCCGCCGCCGCGACCTCGAACGCGGCGCGGGTGCGGGTCGAGGTCTTCTCGAAGACCAGCGCGACGTTCTTCCCGGTCAGCCGGCGCCGCTCGGCGCCCTCGCGCTTCGCCGCCTTCAGCGCGGCGGCCAGCGAGAGGAGGTGACGCAGCTCCTCGGCGGTGTAGTCCAGCTCCTTGACGAAGGTCCGGCCGGTGAGGTCTATCGCCATGGTCCCGCGCTCCTGAGTTTCTATGCGTGCGAACGCATCACTATACAGACCGGTGTCCGGGCACCCGGGCGGGGCTAGACCGGGCCGCGCTCGACGGGGCAGCTCATGCACCGCGGCCCGCCCCGCCCCCGGCCCAGCTCGCTGCCGCGGATCTCGATCACCTCGATGCCCTGCTTGCGCAGGAACGTGTTCGTCGTCGAGTTCCGCTCGTACGCCACCACCACGCCCGGCTCCACCGCCAGCACGTTGCAGCCGTCGTCCCACTGCTCCCGCTCCGCGGCGTGCACGTCCTGCGTCGCCGTCAGCACCCGGATCCCGTCCAGGCCCAGCGCGGCGGCGATGGCGTTGTGCATGTGCTCCGGCGGATGGTCGGTGACCTTCAGGTCGTCGCTGCCCGAGCCGGGCTCGATCGTGTACGAGCGCAGCATGCCCAGGCCCGCGTACTGCGTGAACGTGTCGCCGTCGATCATCGTCATCACCGTGTCGAGGTGCATGAACGCCCGCGCCTTCGGCATGTCCAGCGCGACGATCGTCCGCGCGGACCCCGCCGCGAACAGCCCCCGCGCCAGCAGCTCCACCGCCTGCGGCGTGGTGCGCTCGCTCATGCCGATGAGCACGGCGCCGCTGCCGATGACCAGCACGTCGCCGCCCTCGATGGTCGACGGGTAGTCCTCCTGCCCGCCGGACCAGACGTGGAACCCGCCGGACTGCGGCCCCGCGAACAGCGGGTGGTGCTTGTAGATCGCCTCGAAGTGGACCGTCTCGCGCTGCCGCGCCGGCCAGCGCATCGCGTTGATCGACACCCCGTCGTAGACCCAGCAGGACGTGTCCCGGGTGAACAGGTGGTTCGGCAGCGGGCCGAGGAGGAAGTCGTCCGGGTCCATCACATGGAAGCGCACCGACGCCGGCTCCGCGAACCCGTCCAGGTACTCCCGCTTCGTCATCCCGCCGACGAGCGCCTCCACGAGCGCCGCGGAGTCCAGGGACTCGAACGTGGCGCGGAGCTTCTCGGTGGCGAGCGGCCCGTACTCCTTCTCGTCGAAGACCCGGTCGAGGACCAGCGCCCGCGCCTCGGGGATGTCCAGGCTCTCGGCGAGCAGCTCGCCGAAGAGGTGCACCTGCACGCCGCGGTCGCGCAGCACGTCGGCGAAGCCGTCGTGCTCCTCGCGGGCGCGGCGGACCCACAGCACGTCGTCGAAGAGGAGGGCGTCCTTGTTGCGGGGCGTGAGCCGCTTCAGCTCCATGTCCGGCCGGTGCAGTATCACGCGGCGCAGGCGGCCGGCCTCGGAGTCGACGCGGAATGTGGGCGCTGGCATGGGATCAGACTGCCACGCGCGGCGGCGCGCCGGGCAGAGGCCGTTGCGTTCGAGCGCACTCCAGCTCGTAGGGTCCCCATCGTTGCGAGGACGAGCACCGACGAAGCGAGGAGAGCCGCATGCGCCACCGCGTTCTGGGCGGAACCGGCATGGAGGTCAGCCCGTACTGCCTGGGCACGATGATGTTCGGCTCCGTCGGAAACGGCGATCACGACGACTGCGTCCGGATCACCCATGCCGCACTGGACGCGGGCATCAACTTCGTCGACACGGCCGACATGTACTCGGCCGGGGAGTCGGAGACGATCGTCGGCAAGGCGCTGAAGGGCCGGCGCGACGACGTGGTGCTCGCGACCAAGGTCTACTTCCCCATGGGGGACGGCCCCAACAGGGGCGGCGGTTCGCGGCGCTGGATCGTCCGCGAGGTGGAGGAGAGCCTGCGGCGGCTGCAGACCGACCGGATCGACCTCTACCAGGTCCACCGCCGGGACTACAGCACCGACATCGAGGAGACGCTCTCCGCCCTGACCGACCTCGTCCGGCAGGGCAAGATCAGGGCGTTCGGCTGCTCCACGTTCCCCGCCGACGAGGTCGTCGAGGCCCACCACGTCGCCGACCGGCGGGGGCTCATGCGGTTCCGCACCGAGCAGCCGCCCTACTCCCTGCTGGCCCGCGGCGTGGAACGGCACGTCCTGCCGGTGGTGCAGCGCCTGGGGATGGGGGCGCTGACCTGGAGCCCGCTGGCCTCCGGCTTCCTGACCGGGCGCTACCGCAAGGGGCAGGACCTCGATCTGAGCACCGGCCGGCCCACCCTGAACCCGAACCGCTTCGACCCGTCCTCGCCGCTGACCGCGGCGAAGCTGGAGGCCGTGGAGCAGCTCGTCGACGTGGCCGCGGAGGTGGGGTGCTCGCTGCCCCAGCTGGCGGTCGCCTTCCCGCTCGCCCACCCCGCCGTGACGTCGGTGATCATCGGCCCGCGCACCATGGAGCAGCTGCGGAACACGCTGGCCGGTGCCGCCGTGGCGCTGGACGACGCCGTGCTCGACCGGATCGACGAGATCGTCCCGCCCGGCACCGACGTCTACCCGCCGGACGGGGCCTGGACCCCGCCGT
>NZ_JACBXC010000054.1 GCF_013870535.1 Streptomyces phytophilus
GCGCCGCCGGCGCGGTGCAGGGACTCGGTGTCGGTGTCGGCCGCCCAGTGCACGAACTTGAAGACTGCGTACGGGCACAGCAGCACCATCGCCATGATCACGATGCCGGCCATGACGTCGGCGAGCGCCGCGGCACCGTCCTTCGCGTCGGTCCTGCCCATGGCGGCGATCCCGAGCACGAAGATCACGGTCATCAGGAGCTTCGAGACGACGAGGGTGGCGGTGGCTTCGATCCAGCCCTTGCGCCAGCGGCGCGCGACCTCCCAGCCGCCGCCCGCGGCGGCGAAGATCGCCAGGGTCACCATGACGAGGATGGTGACCTTGCGGACCATCATCACGCCCCAGTACAGGAACGCACCGAGAGCGGCGCCAAGTCCGGCGACGACCGAGACGAGCCAGCCCAGCGGGGCGACCGCCGGGATCTGGTTGACCTTCACGATGCGCCGCACAGCCGACTCGATGCTCAGGTCGGCCGATTTCAGCAGGCCGGCGGACAGGGCGTCGACCACCTCGACGGCGACGGTGGTCACGGCGATGGCGCAGAACGCGAACAGGATTCCGGCTGCGGTGCCGGTGAACGCCTGGGTGAGGGCCTGTCCGTCGCGTCGGATGGCGGCGCGGACGAGCTGCGCGCAGAACGTCGCGACGAGAAGTACCAGGCCCAGTGGCAGAAGGGTCTCGTAGTTGTCGCGGAACCAGCCGGCGTTCAGGTCGACCTTCGTGGTGGTGTCGACGCCCTCGGCGGCCAGGTCGACCGCGGCGACGGCGAGTTCGCCCGCGGATTCGGCCATCCAGTCGCCGATGGCCTTGCCTGGATCGGCCATGAAACCGGCCGCGTCGTCAACGTCGCAGAGCCTGCCCGCTACCGGGATGTCACAGAACGGCACGCGTTCCTCCCTTCGCCTGCGGAATGCGGGTCACGGCGCGACACGGGGGGCGACGGCGGCAAGGGAGCAAGCGCGGCCGGGACGGCACTGCACGGCCAAGGTCACGGCCCGCTCCTCGGCACCGCCGCCGCGCTTGTTCCAGGCGATCTTCTGCTTGCCGGTGACGGTGACGGCGTAGACGTACGCCTCGGTGATCGCTGTGGGGTCCTCGGCCAGGGCGCGCTTGAACGCGGCGGGGAAGTGGCCTTCGGTGACGCGGGCGGTGGCGCGCTGGTCCTGGTCGGCCATCCGCGACCACAGCAGCGGATCGGGCACCAGGCCGGCCACCGACGCCCAGTCCGCGTACCGGCTCTCGCTGATCATCCAGGTGCGCATGCCGCGTAGTTGCTGGTTGCGGCTGGTGGTGCGGGTGTCGTAGGACCACAGCATCTTCGCCGCCGCCTTCGCGAAGGCGACCGGCTCGCCGATCCGCGGAGGCCCCGGCACGGCCCCGGACTGCGAAGGCGGGACCGGCCGCGGGGCAGGTTCGGCAGGCGGAGGGCTGCTCGCCGGTGCCGGGGCGGCGCGCTCGGGGCTCGTGTCGCCGCTCCCGCTGCTGGACAGCAAGGCGACGGCCACGGTGATGACGAGCAGGGCGGCGACGACCACGGCGGCGATCGCGGCGCGCCTGCCGCCCAGGTACCCCGTCCGGTAGGCGGGCAGGGCGTGGGTGGGAATTCGCTTCTGCCTCATTGGACCTGCGATCCGAGATTGGAGAAGAAGCTGACGATTCCGTTGGCGGCGCCGAGTCCGAGGGCGGCGCCGGCGGCGACGACGGCGCCCTTCTTGCCGTTGGCCTCGGCCTGGTGGCCGCCGGTGTGGTGGCCCCAGGCCCACACGCCGAGCGAGACGGCCAGCGCACCGACGACGGCCACGATGCCGAACAGATTGATGCTGTTGACGACGTTCTTCAGGACCGAAAGGCCGGGTAGGCCGCCGCCCTTGGGCGAGATTCCGGGGTCGTAGGCGAGGTGGATCAAGCGATCTGCGAGGGGGAGGGGCATGGGGGCAGCGGGGCTCCTTGCATACGCGGGCAGGGCGAAACGGGCAGCGGGGAGGGGAGGGGGGAAGAAGCTGAGCGGAAGGCGCGCTCGGGGCGCGGGAGAAGGCCGCGGCGATCCGTCCGGAGCGGTGGCCGGCGGCGGGGTGTTACAGGACGCGGCGTACCGCGAGGACGGTCCAGTCGGCGAGGGGCGTGATCCGCACGGGCTTGCCGGTGCGCGGTGCCTCGATGACCAGGCCCTGGCCCATGTACATCCCGACGTGCTCGGGGCGGGCCGCGGTGCCGCGGCTGAAGATCAGGTCACCGGGCCGAAGACGGTGGCGGGGGACCGGTTTGCCTTCGTTGATCTGCGTGTAGGTGGTGCGGGTGAGGGTGATGCCGGCGTGCGCGTACGCCTGCTGCATCAGGCTGGAGCAGTCGCAGCGCCCCATCGGGTCGGGGCCGTGCGCGTCGGTGCACGAGCCGCCCCATTGGTAGAGCGTGCCGAGCTGCCGCATCGCCCACCCGATCGCCGTGCGCGCCTTCGGGTCGGCATCCGGGGGGATCCGGTATCCGTTCGGGATGCTGCCTTCGGGGATGGGGCCGAAGCCGGAACCGTCGGGCTCCCCGGCGCAGCCGGTGCCGCCGGCGAAGGAGTCCGGATCCGCGCTCCGCTCGTCGTCGCCGGCGCGGGGGAAGGTTGCGGTGACAGCCGCCTGCAGGGCGGTGGCCAGGTCCTCCCACTGCGCGTAGGCGTCGGGGTAGGCGGACTTCTGGACGGCCTGGGCTGCCTGGGTGGTGGTCATCTGCTGCCAGCCGTCCACGGTGAGCAGGCGCTGGTAGAACTGCTCGGCGGCGTAGACAGGGTCGCGGATCTGCTGCGCGGTGCCCCAGCCCTGGGACGGACGTTGCTGGAACAGCCCCAGGCTGTCGCGGTCGCCGTAGGTGAGGTTGCGCAGCCGCGATTCCTGCAGCGCCGTCGCGAGCGCGATGACCTGCCCCTTCGCGGGCACGTTCAGCGAGCGGCCGGTGGCCACGATGGTCGCCGCGTGCGGGACCTGCTCGTCGGGCAGGTCCAGGCCCTCGATGCGGATGTTCGTGCCGGGCGCCCCGTCGAGGATCCGGGCGGCCTGATCGGTGATCTCGGCGGTGTCGGCATCGGTCAGGCAACTGCCGGCGGACGCGGCGGTCCGTACGGCGTCGCTGGAGGAGGCCAGCATCATGCCGGCGCCGGCGAGGAGGAATGGGGAGAGGAAGACAACGCCGACGACGAGGCCGGCGGCGAGCGCCTTCAACCCGAGCGAACCGCCAGCACGTCAGCGCGTGTCGGCAGGGGCGGAGAGCAAGACGTCATGGAGGGGTCCCCTTCGGGGAGAGGGTGTGTGTGGCAGGCGGCACGCCGTATCGCCTGCCAGCGATCGAGAAGGGTGCCGCGGCGCGTTGCAGCGCGCTCGATGTGATCAGGCCGTGAGCCGGACAACGCCGAGAGGGCGGTCGCGGTGCGGCGTGAGGGGGACAGCCAGCGGCGTGGGGCGCCGGGCGGTCTAAAAACTGTAGACCCGGATCTGCGGTTGACCAAATAGTCGAAGGTGAGGTGCCGGAAACCGGCACCCCAGCGGCGGGCTTTTTGGCCGTCGTCACGTTCGCCGCTACAGTTTTTGGACTCCCCTTCGCCCTCCTCGCCTTCCTCGCCCTACGTGGACCTGGGTTTCTGCAACGCCCGGATCTGGCCCGCGAGGACGCGCATTTGAGGGGGAGTTCCTTTGGTGCTTCCACCCGAATCGGGGTCTGTCTTTGCCTTTTTCCCTCCATCAGGGCGACGCCCTCACCGAGCTTTCCGGCCTTCCGGACGACTGCGTCGACTCCGTCATCACCGACCCGCCGTACAACTCCGGCGGGCGGACAGCGAAGGAGCGTACGACACGCTCCGCGAAGCAGAAGTACACCTCAGCCGACGCCAAGAACACCCTCGCCGACTTCACCGGCGAGAACATGGACCAGCGCAGTTACGGCTTCTGGTTGACGCAGATCATGACCGAAGCCCACCGGCTGACCCGTGATGGCGGCACCGGGCTGCTGTTCACCGACTGGCGCCAACTGCCCATCACCACGGACGCGATCCAGGCCGCCGGGTGGCTGTGGCGCGGCGTGCTGGCCTGGCACAAGCCCACGGCCCGCCCGCAGAAGGGCCGGTTCACCCAGAACGTGGAGTTCATCGTGTGGGCGTCGAAGGGGGCGATCGACGGCTCCCGCAACCCTGTCTACCTGGAAGGCATGTACACGGCCTCTCAGCCTTCGGGGGCGGGGCGCCGGCACATCACCCAGAAGCCGGTGTCCGTGATGCGCGAGCTGGTCAAGATCTCCCCGCCCGGTGGCAGGGTCCTCGACTTCTGCGCCGGCTCCGGCTCCACCGGCGTCGCCGCCCTCCTGGAGGGCCGCGACTTCATCGGGGTGGAGAAGTCGCCGCACTACGCGTCGATCGCATCCGACCGGCTCACCGAGACGCTGCGCGAGACCCTCACCCAGGATGACGTGGTGCTCACCGCCTGAGCCCTCCACTCCGGAGCCTTCCGGTTCCTACTCTCCCGGACTGTGCCGTGACGCGGTCGCCGGCGGAAGCCCCTGTGGCCCGCCGGCCAGTGCAGATCCCGCCTTCCTCTTCTTCCCCGCCTCGTAGGAGGTCAGCCCCTTCATGCCCGAATCCGAATCTCCCGACCCGTCGGAGCCTGTTCGCGTACCGGACCCGCAGTTGGAGGGGGTCGAGGCGAGCGTGCGCAGGCTGATGCAGCAGTCGCAGCAGCAGGCCCAGCAGCTCGACCGCCTCGCATCCGCGCCCCCGCCCGGGCCGGGCGCCTCGCCGTTCGCGGCGTTCGGTATGCCGGGGCTCGGCGGACCGTCTCCCGCGGCGGCGCCGGAGCCCCGCCCGATCCTGGAACTCGACGGACAGGAGCGCGAGGACGAACTCGACGCGCTCAGCGACTGGGTCGATGACTTCCTCCTCCCGGTCTACGGAGCGGAGGTCACCACGGCTGCGCCGTGGTGCCTGCAGTGGCAGGAGCACGACGACGTCGTTGCCTGGCTCCACGCCCTGTGGCTCGCCTACCAGCAGCACAAGGAGCCGGACGCGGGACTTGCCGGGTTGTTCGTGTGGCACCGGGACTTCCTCACCCATGCCGTCGCGGCGATCCGGGGCCCGGGCGGTCCGCTGTCGGCCTGCATGACCTCACCCGACCGGCCCGCACACCGCATCCTGCCCGGCCCGGCGCCGTCCGCGCGTACAGCAGCGAATGCGGCGGACAGCGCCCGGCCCCCCAGAGCGGACGGGGCAGAGTCGTGAGCAGGAACCGGCAGACCTTCGGGCTGAGCTTCGATCCCCGTGCTCTGACCGATCTGCTGCAAGCGCCCGGCGACATCCGCGACCTCACCTTGTCCTACCTGGAAGACATCGTGAACGCACGGGCCTTCGGGGAACGTCTCGACGGCGACCTCGCGGGCTACCGCAAGGTCGCCATGGACCGCAAAGACTGGCGCATCATCTACGGCTTCCGCCCGGCACCGCCGGACTCGCCGCACCGGCAGGAGATCCACGTCATCGCGGTCAGGCCCCGTGCCGGCAACGACGTCTACGACACCGTCGGCCACCGTCTGGGCATGGCCCGACGGCCGCTGAGCGCCCGCACCCACGCCGCACGCTCCCGATCCCCCCAGCTCACCCACCCCGGGCCCGTGCCCCGGCCCGGACCACCGCCCCACGCGCTTCCCGCGCCTCGGCCTGCCACCCCTGCCGCCCCGCGGCCACGCACCCGTTGACGCACGGAGCTTCACCCGTGCCCGCCATCCCTGGATCCGACCGGGAAGCGGAATCGCCACTTGCTGATCGCATCGAAGCCGTCACCGGCCACGGCCTTGCCGCCCTGCGCGCCTACCGCAACCGCGGCGTCCTCGACGAGCCGCATGCCCGCCTGGTCGACGAGCACGATGCGCTGACCAGGGCGGCGGCCAGTGTGGACCTCTACCTCCGCGTTCTGCACCGTCTCACCGACGGCGCCCTACCCGTCGATGACGCCCTTCTCACGCGGATCAACCGCACCGTCGCGGCCCTGAAGAACGCCGCCGCCGCCCGCGATGCCGCCGCCCGGCGGGTAACCGCAGTCCTGGAGCCCATCGAGGCCACCGCCACCAGCACGACGCCCTGGCCGCGCCCTCTCTCCGAGGCGGAGCAGCGCGCCCTGCTGGTCATCGCCGGCGGCGCCAAGCTCTACCAGCACCTGCTCAGCGGCCAGGTGTCCGTCACCGCAGCCGCCGGCACCCGCATCCCCTACGCCGAACTGCAACGGCTGGAGGCCGCCGGCCTGGTCGCCCGGGACACCACCCACCCCCTCCACGCCGGCCAGCCAGTCACCTTGACCGACACCGGCCGCGCCGCGCTGCTCGCCGCCCGCCGGCCGCCCACCACCTCGCCGCCCAAGCCCGGTGCCCGGCCTGTGACCCGGCCCTCCACCCCTGCCCGTCGGCGCTGATTCCGAAAGGTTCTCGTTGTCTCCCACCCAAGCCGAGCCGCCCCACAGGAAGGCTTCCGAGGTCGACTTCGGTGTGGACCAGCTCGACGCCGACGAGGAGGTCTCCCGTGCCTTCCATGTCCTCGTCGGCCTCCACGTCGACAGCCTGGTCCCCCTCGCCGAACACCACACCGCCGACGGCCGCAGCTACTACGTCCTGTTCGACTCCAGCGCGACCTGGGGCCATCCGGGCGAGCCCCCGTACCTTGGCGTGTACCTGGAGCGGGATGCGGACAAGCGGACCTTCGGCTTCGACCAGGATGCTTTGCCGCTGCCCGCGATGGTGCAGTCCTGGCTGATCCACCGCGGCTGCCCTCCCGACGCCATCGCCCTGGATCCCGAACTGGGCCCCCAGCCCGCGGACGAGGCGACGCGGGCGCTGGCGCGGCGCCTGATGTTCGAAGGCGACGACTACGGGGTCGGCTTCTCCTACAACCGGGACGACCCGGACGACTTCGTCACGGTCGTGGCCATGGGCGCCGCGGACGAGCAGGCCGTGCCGCCGTTTCGCGTCGTGGTCGAGGAAGTCGACACCGAGGCACAGACATACACCCTGCGCGAGGGCGGCTTCTCCACCCCGCAGGAGGCTCTGGGCTGGTGCTGGGACCGGCTCACAGGCGACGCCGGCCCCCTGCCGCCGATGCGTCCGGCGGCAGCGAATCCGCGCCCGCCCGGGCTGCCCGGGGCCACTGCCCGGCGCCCTGCCGGCCCCTCGCGCTGAGCGCTGGGACCGCCCGGGCCGGGCGAAACATAGCCGACAATCGCCGGTTAGCCAAACCGGCGAATCTGTGGACCCTTATACCGCCCGGAACACCCGGGCCACTTTTCCACCGCTGTCTGCGTCCCCGCATGGAGGCCATACCGGCATGCGCTCCACCCAAAATCCCCCGAGCCCCCGAGGTGCCCGGTGCGCGGCGCGTGCCGGGGTCCCCCACCGCGTATACGGATATGACGGCTCGCGAACGGCCAGGCCCTTCTCCTTCCTTTCTCGCTGAACGGAGTTCCTTTGTCCGACGACATACCCGAGAACGTTGACGTCGTGAGCGTGCTCACCGAACGGATCGAAGCCCAATTCGACATGAAAATCGGCGAGTTGCAGGCGGCGGTCGCCGCCCGGCCGGACGCGAATCCCCAAGCCACCGACGTCGTGAAGTGGCACGGCCTCCTCGTCGAATCCCAGGAGGTGCTCGACCGCGCGGAGGACGACCTCCTGGCTGCGCTGGACACCCAGCCCGGCGAGGTCGACGTCCCCACGATGGACCTTGCCCAGTACGTCAACGCGGCCGTCACCGCGCGAGACGGCCGGGCCCTGGTCGTGCGCTACCTCCTCGACCCCGACGCGGTCGGCAAGCAGACCACCCCGCGACGCAAGGGACCGGCGGTGCAGACCACCGCCCCGGCCCGCCCCGCGGCGGCGCCCGCTTCGATGCCGGCGGCGGCCGGGCGGGCAGCGGGAAGGGCCCGTTCATGAGCGCGGACGTCCGGCCCAGCAGCGCCGACGACGAGCTGCAGAAGGTCTTCGGCGCCTCACTCGATGCGCTGCAGGTGATGGGGGCTGGGCACCAGGCCCCTCCCGCGCTGGCCCGCGCGCTGGAGCTGCGCGCCTTCCTGGCGCTGACCGAGCAGCAGGTCGCAAGGGTCCGCGACCGAGTACATGCCGACACCGCGCCGGAGCGGGACATCGGCGAGCTGTCCGCGGACAAGCTCCGCGTCGACGCGCAGTGGCTGCAGGCGGCGCTCGATGCCCGCGACGGCTACCGCGCCGCGCTCGCCGAGCTGCTGCGCACCATGCCCGCACCGGAGCGCTCCCGCCCCGTCCGCGTGACGCAACCGACGGCCGTCGCCACATTGGCGCCGGCTGCCGTACCCGCGGTCATGCGCACCGGATCGGCTGCTGGTCCGGGGCGGTGAGGGCGCCCGCTTGGCGGGTCTGACCGCCGCCGGGATAGCGGGGCGGATCGAGGACCTGTACGGCGAGCCGCTCGCCGACCTCAAAGCACACCCCGAGGCCCGGCGGCCCGGGATGCTCGCCGCCCTGCTCGGCATGCACCAGGCCCTCGCCGACGCCGAGCACAGCATCACCTTCCACCGCGACTACCTCACCCGCCTCCTCCAGCCCGGCCGGCCACTCGGCCCGCACGAGATCTCGCACCTCCTCGACGGTGCTCGCCGACTCGCTGAAGCCGTCGCCGTCCACGGCGTCCAGGCCACCTCCGCCGCCGCCGTCCTGCAGAGCCTGACCCGCCCAGCCGCCTCCCCACCGACGACCGAGCCTCCTTCGCCGCCGCCCCGCCCGACAGCAGCAGCCCGCAGCCGCTGAGCCGCAGGCGCCCCTCTGCCCTCATCACCCAGGAGTTCTCCTTTGGGCCTCTCACCCGAAACCGACGCGGACATCGCCCGGGTCTCCGAGGCACTCGCCATGATCACCCCGCGGTGGAACGTGCGGATCCTGCTGGCGCTCTCCGCCTCCGCCGAGCCGCTGCGGTACCACGAACTGGCCGCCCGCCTGCCCTGGCTGAAGGACAACCAGTTCCACCCGAAGACCCGCACCCTGTGCGACGCCGGCCTCGTCGAACGCACCGAGCACACGACACGGCACGTCACGTACGGCCTCACCGACCGCGGCGCATCGCTTCTGCCGGTCCTGCCGGTGATCGTCACCTGGGCCGAGGCACACCTCGAAGAAGCCGCCCAACCGCCCTCCGCGATCGACCAGGCCGAAGACAGCCTGACCCTGCTGACCCGGCGCCATGCCGCGGGCATCCTGTGGGCGCTGAAGATCCGCGGAGAGACCAGCGGCCGGGCCCTCTTCCAGCTCGTCATGCCCCACAGCGCCTGGAGCAACATCTATCCGCCGCTGCGCCAGCTCACCGCCGACGGCCTGGTCGACACCGACGGCACCGGCCAGCCCTACCGGCTGTCCGCCGCGGGCGAGGCCCTGGGCCCGGTCCTCGGCGCCCTGTCCGCCTGGGCCGCCGGCAAGCCCCTCACCCACGCCACCCACCACCCCGTCTGGGGCCACACACAGGCCCCGTCCACGCCGAAGCCGCGGGTCGGCCACCCCACGCAGCCGACCACCACGCCCCCCGCGACGCCACGGCCCGCCCGGGCCCGGGCCTCGTACAGCGATCTGTTCTCACACGCCATTCCTGCCGGGCCGCCGGCGGCGCTCCCGGCGGGAGGGCCGAACCGATGACCATCCTCGGGGCGGCCGAACTGGGTGCCGCCGCCCGGGTGCTGTCCTCGCCGGCGCTGATCCGGCTGATCACCGAAATCGACGACAACGGGCCGATACCGCCGAGGATGCTGACCGCCACCCTGCCCGACCTGACGAGAAGCAGGGCACGCCGCGCCGTCCACATCGCCCGCGCTCACGGTCTCGTGCAGGCGGGACCCGCAGGCGGCCTCGACCTGACCGAATCCGGCTCCCACCTGGCCGCCTTCTACGACTCGACCGCCCGCTGGGCCCGCCACCACGCCTACCCGGCGCCGGTCAGCACCTTTACCACCCGCATCCAGCACACCCTCGACCACCTCGTCCACGTCCTCGCCACCCAGAGCGCCTACGGCTCGGGTGCGGACTTGTCCAGCGCCGAGGCCGCCGGAGAGGACCTGCCCGGTCACCTGATCCGGTGGCTGACGGCCAACCCGCAACTCACCCAGCCCGTCACCGAGTACGAGCCGGCCGCGTGAGCACCGCGCTCACCCCCCGGCACGCCCGTCACCCCGCCGGGCTGGCCCGCGGCATCTACCTGCCGCGCACCGCGGACGCCGCGGCGTTCGCCATGTCCACCTACGGCATCCCCCTGCTGGTCCTGCACACCACCGGCTCCGCCGCCCTGACCGGCTTCGCGTTCGCCCTGGAGTGGATCCCCCGACTGGCCGCGTTCGGGTGGGCCGGATCAGTCGTCGACCAGCGCGGGGCATCGGTCGTCTTCTGCCTGGCCTCCCTCGGCCGCGCCCTGGCGCTGGCCGCCGGCGCGCTCCTCCTTAGCATCCATCCGTCCGGAACGGTGGCGAGTACGACGGTGATGGCGCTGGCCGCTTCGACCGGTGTGCTCACCGAATTCAGCTACATCGCCGCCGAGACCGCCGGCGGTGCCGCCGGCCGCCGGGCCGGCCCACGGGCCCACCGCGTCCAAGCCGTCCTCCTCGGCATCGACCAGACCGCCACCCTGACCGGCCCCGCCGCCGCGGGGGTGCTGCTGCTCGCCGGGGCGCCGCAGATGCTCGCGGTGGTCGCGGCGATCTCGCTGCTCGCCGCGCTCCTCGCCCTGCACACCCCGCCCTCACCCGTCACTCCCGCCCGGGCGCCGAAAGACCGTGCGGGCGCAGGGCTGGTGACGGGATGGCGCACCATCCGCTCCCTTCCCGCACTCGGTTGGCTCGTCACCGGCCTGACCCTGTCCAACCTGGCCATCGGCTTCCTCCAGGCCGCAGCCCCCGTGATCGTCGTCAAGCACTTCGGGCAGTCCACCACCGCCGTCGGCCTGCTGTGGTCCACCGCCGCAGCCGCGACCCTGGCCAGCGTCGCGCTGTGCCGCTTCGCGATCGACCGGCTGGGCCTGTGGACGGTCGGCGCCGCCTGCGCCGCACTGGCCTCGCTCGCCTGCCTGGCCGCCGCCCAAGCACCCACCTACCGCTCCTACCTGATCCTCATCGCCATCCTCATGGCCGCAGAAGGCGGCATGACCGTCGTCCTGCGCACCCTTCGCGCCCGCCTCATCCCGACGGCCGTCTTCGGCAGCACCCTGGCGGCGACCATCCTCATCCTCCTGCTGCCCTTCCCCCTCGCCGGCGTGCTCACCGCGCTGACCCCGCCCGACGACCTCGGCCACGTCATCACCGCCTGCGCCGCCATCCAGGCCCTCGGACTCCTCCTCGCCTTCACCCGCCTGCGCACCGACCCCGCCCTGCACACCTGACCCGCCGCCCACGCTCCCGCAGACCGAGGAGGCCCGCCATGTCACCAACCCGCCCCGAGGCGCCCCCCGCCGGCGGTCAGACCATCACCGAACGGTTCCACGCCTTCGACACACAGAACCCGCACATCTACCGCGCACTCGAACGCCGCGCCGCCCGGCTCCTGGCCGCCGGCCTCACGCGCATCAGCCTCAAGGACCTCTTCGAGGACCTGCGCCGCCAACTCCCGCCCAGCGCCGGCGGGCTCAACAACAACTACACCGCCCTCTACGCCCGGAAACTGATCGCCGAGCACCCGCAGTGGGCCCCAGCCTTCGAACTGCGCCAACGCCGCGCACCCTGACCCCGGGGCGCCCTCCTGCGCTCCCCGACTTCCGCCGCCGCCTGCTGACTGGAGCCGTGTGCCCACCTGCCGTCCCGTCCTGCTCATCGTCGCCGCCGCCGACCGGGACGCCCAGACGTACCGCCGCTGGTGCCTTCAGAACATCGCCGCCCACTACGACGTCGCCCTCATCTGCGAGAAGGAACCGACGTGGCAGCGCCCATGGATCATCGACGCCGAAGTCGCCGACCCCGCCAACGAAGAGGAACTGCTGGCCGCCGGGCGCGCGCTGCGCCGCCGGCACACGCTGGCCGGAGTGATGACGTGGACCGAGTGGTACCTCGTACCCGCTGCCCGCCTGGCCCACAGCCTCTCCCTGCCCGCCACCCCTGCCTCCGCGCTGCACAGGTGCCGTGACAAGGCCGCGTCCCGGGCCGCGTTCGCCCGCGGACAGGTGCCCTCGGCGCTCTCCGTCAGCGTCCGCACCGAAGCTGAGGCACACGAGGCGGCCCAACGCGTCGGCTACCCCGTCGTACTCAAACCGGCTTCGCTCGCCGCGAGCATGGGTGTCGTCCGCGCCGATACCGACGACGAACTGCCTTTCGCCTACGGCCACGCCACCTGCGCCGGGGGCGGCAAGGTGGAGAAGACCCCTGTCTTGGTCGAGGAGTACCTCGCCGGGCCGGAGATCAGCGTGGAGTGCGTCACCCACCGCGGCCGGACCACCGCGGTCGCCGTCACCCACAAGACGGTCGGCATGCCCCCGTACTTCGAGGAACTCGCGCACGTCGTGAATGCCAACGATCCGCTGCTGCCGCGGGTTGCCCCGGCGGCCACGGCGGCGCTGGAGACCCTCGGCGTCACCGACGGCGTCAGCCACGTCGAGATGCGCCTGGTCGACGGCCGCCCGCGCCTGATCGAGGTCAACGCCCGCCTGGCCGGCGACATGATCGGCCACCTCGTCCAATCCGCCACCGGCATCGACCTGGCCCGCGCCGCCGCCGACATCGCCTGCGGCCACACCCCCCACCTCACCCCCAGCCGCAACCGGGCCGCGGCGATCCGCATGATCTACCCCGCCTACTCCGGCACCCTCACCACCCGCGAAATCGACACCGACTTCGCCGACAGGACCGACTGGCTCGACCAGGTCACCTTCCAACGTGAGCCCGGCACCCCGGTCGTCCTGCCCCCGCAAGGCGACATGTTCACCGCCCGCATCGGCTTCGTCATCACCACCGGCACCACCGCCGCCGAGGCGCAGGCCCGGTCCACCGAGGCGTACCGGAATCTGACCATCCGGGTCGCTCCTGAATAGAACGCGCCCGGTGACTCAGCCCCATCTGCGAACCCAGATTTCGGATGCATCGAGTGAACGACCCTGACATCGACGGGGACGTGTACGTCACCCCCCGATACCTCGCCGGTACCACCGGCATCGGCGATCCCGCTCTCGCCCCGCTCCTGGGCCTCGGCTGGGAGCTGCACCACGACGACCTCGGCAACGCCTACACCGCAGCCCCCGACCGGCGCGGTAGCCCGGTATCGGTACTGGTTGCGAGGGGCGACGACCTGGTGGGCCAGAGCCGGGGGCGTAGGTAGTCAGCCGTCGATGCTGGCCCGCACGGTGCGCACGAGGCCGGCATCGGCGCGCATGACGGCGGGGACCGCGGCGTCGGCGCGGGCCTGGCCGTGGTCCTCGCCGCACGGGCAGATGCTCCACCCCTCCTTCTCGATCTTCTGCGCGACGCGCTCCAGGATCTGCACGGTCTCGTCGAGGACCCCGGCCGGAACGGGCGCGTGGTCGCGGTCCAGCTCGGCGATGGCGGCGCCGATCTCGCAGATCAGGTCGAGGGCGTGCTGCGCGGCGCGCGGATCGCCATTGGTTGTGGCGTACTTGGCGGCCTGGGCCAGGGCCATCAGGGGGCGCCCGGTGACGCACCGGTCGGTGGGCACCATGCGGTCATCCAGCCGGAACGGGCGGATGCCGTGGGCTGCTTCGGAGCCGTCGGTGGACTCGGCGCCGGCCTTGGCGATCTGGTCTGCGATGACCGAAGGGTCGACGTAGCGCAGGGCAGAGCGGGGCTGGATCCCCATGCGCTCGGCGACAGTGTTCACCGCGTGGGCGAGCACGTTGCGCACCCCCACGGGCACAACGTCCAGGCCGCGGGTGAGCAACTCGGCCTCGGTCTGCGCGAGGAGGGCCTTGAAGCCCTGGGTGTTCTGGATGTCTGCCACAGCGCCGAGCCTACGGGCCCGCCCCGCGGGCCGGGCCCTTGTGGCACACGGCACCTCGTACGGGCGAGGTGGGTACGTGCCCCGCAAGACACCCGCCACGGGGTGCTCGTGAAGTCGTCAGCCGGCGAGGCGCAAGCGGGTGAAGAGGGATGTGATGCAGGTCCACCGTGCGGCCGGCCGGAGGCAGGCCCGGGGAGCCTCGGGGATCAGGTGCGGGGATTCATCCTGGGCGAGGACGGCGGTGATGTGCCGTACTTGGCCTTGTTGGCGGCGAAGGCGATGCCCGTCCTCTTCGTCAGGGCGGTGAAGAAGCCGCGGGAGCCACTCGGCGGCGGCGTCGCGCAGGGCAGGGAACGTGT
>NZ_JACBXC010000540.1 GCF_013870535.1 Streptomyces phytophilus
CCGTCCGAGTCCGGCGAGTTGCCCGAGGGCGTCGAGTGCCAGGGCGCCGACTGCAACGGCGAGGACCCCGACGAGATGGGCTGCGGCGGCGACTTCGCCCGTACGACCACCGAGACGACCATCGGCGACATGGTCCTGGAGATCCGCTACAGCGAGCCCTGCAAGGCGGCGTGGGCCCGGATCACCGCCGCGGAACCCGGCTCGACCGTCACCGCACTGGCCGAGGTGCCGGGTGAGGACCCGGTCCGCGAGGACTCGTCCGCCGGGACCAGCGAGGGCTTCACGGCGATGGTCGTCGCCGAGGACCTGGACGACGTACGGGCCTGCGCGGCGCTCCCCGACGGCACCGCGGCGTGCACGAAGGGCACGCTGCCGTCGTAGCGGCGGCCCCCGCCCGCTCCCGCCGTGACCGGGCCCACACCGGCCGCCCACCGGCACTCGGTGCCAGTCGGATAGATTGACCCCCGGGGGCACGGCTGCCCTTGGCCGCCCGGGCCCCGCCAGCCCGTACACCGGCCCCCTCATCGGAGAGATCACCATGACCCGCACTCCCGACAGCCCCGTCACCGTCACCGTCACCGGCGCGGCCGGGCAGATCGGCTACGCGCTGCTCTTCCGCATCGCCTCCGGCCAGCTCCTCGGCCCGGACGTGCCGGTCAAGCTGCGGCTGCTGGAGATCACCCCGGCCCTCGGCGCCGCCGAGGGCACCGCGATGGAGCTGGACGACTGCGCGTTCCCGCTGCTGCGCGGCATCGACATCACCGACGACCCGAACGTCGCCTTCGACGGCGCCGCCGTCGCGCTGCTCGTCGGCGCCCGCCCGCGCACCAAGGGCATGGAGCGCGGCGACCTGCTGGAGGCCAACGGCGGCATCTTCAAGCCGCAGGGCAAGGCCATCAACGACCACGCCGCGGACGACATCAAGGTCCTGGTCGTCGGCAACCCCGCCAACACCAACGCGCTCATCGCCCGCGCCGCCGCGCCGGACGTGCCGGCCGAGCGGTTCACCGCGATGACCCGCCTCGACCACAACCGCGCGTTGTCGCAGCTCGCGAAGAAGACGGGCGCCGCGGTCGGCGACATCAAGAAGCTCACGATCTGGGGCAACCACTCGGCGACCCAGTACCCGGACATCTTCCACGCGGAGATCGCCGGGAAGAACGCCGCCGAGGTCGTGGGCGACGAGAAGTGGCTGGCCGACGAGTTCATCCCGACCGTCGCCAAGCGCGGCGCGGCCATCATCGAGGCGCGCGGCGCCTCGTCGGCGGCGTCGGCGGCCAACGCCGCGGTGGACCACGTGTACTCGTGGGTCAACGGCACCGCGCAGGGCGACTGGGTCTCCATGGGCATCCCGTCGGACGGCTCCTACGGCGTACCCGCGGGCCTCATCTCCTCGTACCCGGTGACCTGCGCGGACGGCGCGTACGAGATCGTGCAGGGACTGGAGATCAACGAGTTCTCGCGGACCCGCATCGACGCCTCCGTCAAGGAGCTGGCGGAGGAGCGCGAGGCCGTCAGCGCCCTCGGCCTGGTCTGAGCCCCGCTCGCACGTCCTTCCGCCGCGGCGGGCCCTCCCCGGGGAGGGCCCGCCGCGGCTTTCCGCGTACGGGGATATCCGGTTGCGGCCGTACGGGCTCCGTCCCTACGGTCGGGCGCATGGTCTCCGAGCCGGTCGACACACCCGAGGCGCACTAGCGACCTCGCCCCGGCCCCGCCGTCATGCGGGGCCGCTTCGGCCTGCCCTGCTCGACCCTTCCGTCTCCGGGACGTCCCCGTGCCTCAACCGCCCTTTCCGCACGTGCCCGCGCGCCCGCACGTGCACCCCGACGCAGCCCTGGTCCTCCGGCCCCTGGTCGGGCGGGATCCCCCGCCCGCGTTCGCCGCACCGCAGCGAACGTCCACCGGAGGAAGGAAACCAGCGTGTCCAGCTCGATGTTCAGGAAGAAGTCGCGGGCCCGCGTCCGCCACCACCGCGCGCAGTGGCGCGGCCGGGTCTCCGTGCCCGCGCTGACGCCGTGCCCGAACACGGCGTGCGGCGAGCCCAAGCCGCCGCACACCGCCTGCCCGCACTGCGGGCAGTACAAGGGCCGCCAGGTCTACCGCCCGTAGCGCCGCGCGGTACCCCCGGCCGGGGCCGTCCAGCCCCGGCCGGGGGTACCTGTAGGGGTACGTCCTTGACCGGAAGGTGACTCTCGGCTAGGTCAGCGCTACGCTCGGTCCACTCAACGAGCGGACTTAGGGGACGAGTTGTCGCAGAGCGGAGACTTTTCGACCGCGCCCGTGCCGCGACCTGCCGGGCCGGTGACCCCGGGCAGCCCGCCGCCTCAGGCCAGCGAGGCCACGCGGCTGCTGTGCGCCGGGGTCTACCTCGACCCGGGGTTCCGGCGCCGGATGCTCCAGGAACTGGTCGAGCACGGGGAGCGCGCGGTCGCGCCGTCGCTGGGCATCGACGCCGTCACCGTACTCGCGCACGCCCTGCGCTCCCGCAGACGCGAGACGGCGACGGCGTGGTGGGTGCTCGCGGTCTGGGCCGCGTTCATCCTCTGCGACGTGGTGCTGGCGGACGGCACCCCGTACGTGGGCCTGTCCGCGTTCGCGTACGCCCTGCCGTGCCTCCTGCTGTGGATCGCGGCCGTCGCCGGCGGACGCGGCGGGTTCGACGTCTACGGCGCCGGCCCGCGCGCCGCCGCCGGACGGCAGTTGCTCTGGCGGGCGCGCGCCGCGCTGGTGCTGCGCATCGTGGCGTACGTGTATATGGCCCTCTACTGGTTCGGCGCCCTCTACCTGCTCTCGGAGGGTGCGTGGACGGCGGCGGTCTTCCCCCTGCTGCTGGTGTGGCCGGTGTGGGCGCACCGGCTCGGGACGGAGAACGTCGCGCGCGAAGAACTGTCCTCCGCCGCGTTCCCCGGCGCCGTTCCGCCCGCTGTGGCGGAGCCGTACCACGGGATCGCCGCGGCCATCGCCCACGAGCAGTACTCGCGGCTCACCGTCTACGACTTCGACCGCCCGTTCGTCGGCTACGGCATCCCGCACGAACCCTGGTCGCTGGCCGTGGAACTGAAGCGGCGCCCGGACGCGCCCGGCGGCGAGCGGCTGACCAGCCGCAAGGTCGTCGAGCTGATCCTGCCGCGGCTCGCCGCGCTCCGCGACGCGACCGCCGCCGGCAGCCGGGACCGGCTGCGGGACCTGGAGGTCGCCCACCTGGTGTACCTCCCCCCGCCGCCGCAGCGCGGCGACGTCCGCCGCGACGACGCCACCGTCGACCAGCACGTCGGCGGCTCCGTCGACGAAGGCGGCGAGGCCCGCCGCTACTTCCTGCGCGTCCGGGTCGGCGCGTGGTCGGAGCTGGTCGTGGTGACGATCCTGGTGCGGGTGCACACGCAGGGCGGGATGCTCGTGCTGGAGGTCGTGCCGCACGTGCTGCCGCCGGTCCGGCCGGAGTTCCGCGAGATCGACCGCCTCGCCGCCCGCGGCGGCGGCGCGCGGACGCTCACCCGGGCGCTCCTGAGCGCGCCGACCTCGTCGATCGCGTCGGTCGTCGCCCTGGGCGGCACCCTGGCCTCGGTGTTCCGCACCTGGCTGGCCGACGCCGCCAGGCTGCCGGGGGAAGGGCCGGCGGCGTCGGTGCGGGAGTTGGGGGCGTCGCCGCAGATCTCGCTCTTCCAGAAGATGGACGTGAGCCGGTACGTGAAGACCGTCCGCGACCGCATCGCGAGCGGGGTGACCGAGGCGCTGCGGGAGAGCGGCTACGAGACCGGGGAGTTCGAGCAGTACATCGTCAACGTGAACGAGGGCGGCGTGTACATCGGCGCGATGAGCGGCGGTGCGGTGGCGTCGGGCCAGGGGGCCACGGCGACGGCGCGGACCGACGGCGGTGCGGGAAGGGCGGGATCGTGAGCGGTACGGCGGAGGACGAGCGGGGAGAGGCGGGGCCGGGTGTGAGCGGGCGCGACGACGAGACGGTGCAGGGCGGGGTGCGGAT
>NZ_JACBXC010000541.1 GCF_013870535.1 Streptomyces phytophilus
GGCGCATGAGCCAGGAGCGGCGCCTGACCTCGGGGTCAGCCATGTAGTCGGCGTACGTGACGAGTCTCTGCGCCCGCGGATCCCGCCGCCAGACCCCGTTCGGGCCGCGGTAGTCGGGGATGCCGGAGTCCGTGGAGATCCCGGCACCGCTGAGGATCGCCACCAGCGGGCGCCGCCCCGTACCCTCCGTCGCCGCAGCCATGCGCACAGCGTATGGCCCGCGCGCCCCCGGCCGCGCCCGGCTTTTCGCGGACGCCGGTCCGGGCGCGCAGGTCCGCCGGGCTCTGCCCGGTGCCGGTCCTGGTGCCGGTCCCGGTGCCGGCCCGTCCGCCGCATTCCGCGTCCGGGGCTCCCGCATGGTTCGATGGACATATGATCGACGACTTCGTGGCCTCCGCCGACGCCCTCGACCGGGTCGAGGACGCCCTGCGCAAGGCGGCGGCCGAGGAGGTCATGCCCCGCTTCCGGCAGCTCGGCGCGGACGAGATCATGCAGAAGGACGGCCCGCACGACCTGGTCACGGTCGCCGACCAGCACGCCGAGCTGCACCTGGAGCGCAACCTCACCGCGCTGCTGCCCGGCTCCGTGCTCGTCGGCGAGGAGGGCACGCACGCCGACCCCGGCCGGCTCGCCGCCCTGCGCGGGGACGCGCCGGTGTGGATCGTCGACCCGGTCGACGGCACCCGGCAGTTCGTCCGCGGCGAGCCCGGCTTCTGCATGCTCGTCGCGCTCGCGCACCGCGGCGAGGTGCTGGTCTCCTGGACGTACCTGCCGGCCAAGGACGTCATGGCCGTCGCCCGCCGCGGCGGCGGCGCGCACCTCGCCGGCGGCGAGGAACTGCACGCCGGTGTGCCCGAGCCCGGCCACGAGCTGCACGTCGCCGTCTCCCACCACGACTTCACCACCGACGCCGAGAAGCGGGCCCTCGCCCGTCTCGACGTCCCCGGGGTACGGGCCCGGCCCTGCGGCTCCGCCGGGCACGACTACCTGTCCGTGGCCCGCGGCGAGATCGACGCCGTCGCGTTCTCCTGGGAGAAGCCCTGGGACCACGCCGCCGGGCTGCTGCTCGTCGCCGAGGCGGGCGGCGCCAGCGGCACGGTCGCGGGGGAGCCGTTCCGCGTGGCCGGCGGCAACGCCCTGCCGTTCACCGCGGCGCGGGACGCGGAGACGGCGCGGCATATCCTTGCCCTGCTGGCCGGACCGGGCCGGGGCGTACCGGGGGCGGCCCTCTAAGGTGGTCCCTCTGCCGGATCGGGCGGGGGCCCGGCCCGGGAGGTTCCGGCGGAAGAGCCCTGAGCCCAGTCAGCGACGACGGGAGTGGCGAGGCGGATGACGACACTGGTCGACGTGGTGGTCGTAGGCGCGGGGCCCAACGGGCTGACCGCCGCCGTCGAACTCGCCCGGCGCGGCTTCACGGTCGAGGTCTTCGAGGCCCGCGACGCCATCGGCGGCGGGGCGAGCACCGCCGAGCTGACCCTGCCGGGCTTCCGGCACGACCCGTGCTCCGCCGCCCACCCCTTCGGCATCGGCTCCCCGGTCTTCCGCGAACTCCCGCTGGCGGACCACGGGCTGGAGTGGGTGCACAGCGAACTGGCCATGGCCCACCCGTTCCCCGACGGCTCCGCGGCCGTGCTCTCCCGCTCCGTCGGCGAGACGGCGACCTCCCTCGGCCCCCGCGACGCGGGCGTCTACCGGCGGCTGGTCGAGCCGTTCCTCGGCAAGTGGGAGACGCTGTCCTGGGACTTCTTCACCGCCTCGCTGCGCTCCGTGCCCCGCGACCCCGTCACCCTGCTGCGGCTCGGCCAGCTCGCGATGCCCGCGTCGCTGCTGAACCGCCGCTTCGACGGCGCGCACGCCCGCGGCATGATCGCCGGCCTCGCCGCGCACGCCATCGCCCCGCTGCACACGCCGATCACCGCGGCGATGGCCCTGACCTTCGCGCTCGCCGGGCACGCCGTCGGCTGGCCGGTGGCCCGCGGCGGCTCGCAGGCCATCTCCGACGCCCTCGCGGCGTACCTGCGCGAGCTGGGCGGGGAGATCCACACCGGGATCGAGGTCAAGCGGCTGGACGAGCTGCCGCCTGCGCGCGCGTACGTCTTCGACACCACCCCGACCGCGCTGGCGCGCATCGCGGGGCTCGGCGGCGCGTACGACGGCTTCCGCTACGGGCCCTCCGTGTTCAAGATCGACTACGCCCTGGACGGGCCGATGCCGTGGACCTCCGCGGAGGCGCGGCGCGCCACGACCGTGCACGTCGGGCCCACCGAGGGCGAGATCGGCGCGGCCCTCGACGCCGCCGTGCACGGCGTCGAGCCCTCCGTGCCGTTCCTCATCACCTGCCAGCCCACCATCGCCGACCGCACCCGCGCGCCCGAGGGCAAGCACACCTTCTGGGTCTACGGGCACGTGCCCAACAGCTGGGAAGGCGACGCCACCGAGGCCATCGAACGGCAGCTGGAGCGCTTCGCCCCCGGCTTCCGCGACCTCGTGCTGGCCCGCGCCACCGCGGGCCCGCCCCAACTGGCCGCGCGCAACGCCAACTACGTCGGCGGCGACATCGCCGCCGGCGCCTTCTCCGGCATGCAGACCCTGATGCGCCCCCGGCTCTCCCGGGTGCCGTGGGCCACCGTGCACCCCCGCGTCTTCCTGTGCTCCTCGTCCACGTACCCCGGCCCCGGCGTGCACGGGATGGGCGGCCACAACGCGGCCCGCGCGGTGTTCCGCACGCTCACGCGGTCCCGCTGACGGGAGCGTTTCCGGAGCCGGCCGCAGCCGCGGGCATGATGTCGGATTCCCGCTAGCTTTCGCCCCCGCGGTGGCCGAGTCTGGAGGCATGTTCACCGACACGGAGCGCTGCGTACGGGCCGTCCAGTCCAAGGACGCCCGCTTCGACGGCTGGTTCTTCACCGGGGTGCTGACCACCGGCATCTACTGCCGGCCCAGCTGCCCCGTCGTCCCGCCCAAGCCGCAGAACATGCGGTTCTACCCCAGTGCCGCCGCCGCCCAGCAGGCCGGCTTCCGCGCCTGCAAGCGGTGCCGCCCCGACACCAGCCCCGGCTCCCCGGAGTGGAACCACCGGGCCGACCTCACCGCCCGCGCGATGCGGCTCATCGCCGACGGCGTCGTGGACCGCGACGGCGTCGCCGGCCTCGCCGCCCGGCTCGGCTACAGCACCCGCCAGATCGAACGCCAGCTCCGCGCCGAACTCGGCGCGGGACCGCTCGCGCTCGCCCGCGCCCAGCGCGCCCAGACCGCCCGCGTCCTCATCGAGACCTCCCCGCTGCCCATGGGCGACGTCGCCTTCGCCGCCGGCTTCTCCTCCATCCGCACCTTCAACGACACCGTCCAGGAGGTCTTCGCCCTCGCCCCCACGGAACTGCGCCGCCGCGCCACCCGCACCCGCGCCGGCGCGCCCGGCACCCAGGGCACCGCCACCGCCCCCGGCACCATCGGCCTCCGGCTGCCCTTCCGGCAGCCGCTCACCCCCGACAACCTCTTCGGCCACCTCGTCGCCACCGCCGTCCCCGGCGTCGAGGAGTGGCGCGGCGGCGCGTACCGGCGCACGCTGCGCCTCCCGTACGGGCACGGCATCGCCGCGCTCACGCCGCGGCCCGGCCCCCACCCCTATATCTCGGCCCGCCTCGCCCTCACCGACCAGCGCGACCTCGCCATCGCCATCAGCCGCTGCCGCCGGCTGCTCGACCTCGACGCCGACCCCGTCGCCGTCGACGAGCAGCTCGCCCGCGACCCCCAGCTCGCCGAGCTGATCGCCAAGGCGCCGGGACGGCGGGTGCCGCGCACCACGGACGGCGCCGAGTTCGCCGTCCGGGCCGTGCTCGGCCAGCAGGTCTCCACCGCCGCCGCCCGCACCCACGCGGGCCGGCTGGTGACCGCGTACGGCACGGAGATCGAGGACGCCGAAGGCGGCCTCACCCACCTCTTCCCCGAGCCCGGCGCGCTCGCCGGACTCGACCCCGGCC
>NZ_JACBXC010000542.1 GCF_013870535.1 Streptomyces phytophilus
GTGCGGGTCGTGGACACGTACGCGCACCACCCCACCGAGATGAGCGCCGACCTGGAGGCCGTACGGGCCGCGGCCGACGACGGCCACGGCGGGCGCACCGGCCGCATCCTCGTCGTCTTCCAGCCGCACCTGTTCTCGCGCACCCGCGAGCTGGGCACCGAGATGGGCCAGGCACTCGCCCTCGCGGACGCCTCCGTCGTGCTCGGCATCTACCCCGCCCGTGAGGACCCCATCCCCGGCGTGACCAGCGACATCATCATCGACGCGGCCCGCGCCCGGGGGGCCGACGTCACCCCCGCGCCCGACATGGCCGCCGTCCCGGGGCTCGTCGCAGGAATGGCGAAGCCCGGCGATCTCGTTCTCACCATGGGGGCAGGAGACGTCACCGAGCTGGGACCCCGGATCCTGTCCCGACTGGAGGGCTGAGATGACATACCAGGTCGACAAGCCGGACGAGCAGTGGCGCACGGAGCTGGCGCCCGAGGAGTACCGCGTGCTGCGGCAGGCGGGCACCGAGCCCGCCTTTACCGGCGAGTACACCGACACCAAGACAGAGGGCGTCTACGAGTGCCGCGCCTGCGGAGCGGAGCTGTTCCGCTCCACGGAGAAGTTCGAGAGCCACTGCGGCTGGCCGAGCTTCTACGACCCGGCGCAGAGTGAGGCCGTCGAGCTGATCGAGGACCGCTCGCTGGGCATGGCCCGTACCGAGGTGCGCTGTGCGCGCTGCGGCTCCCACCTGGGCCACGTCTTCACCGGCGAGGGCTACCCGACGCCGACCGACCAGCGCTACTGCATCAACTCCGTCTCCCTGCGGCTGCTGCCCGCCGGCGAATCCGCCGGAGAGTAGCGGCCGGGGAGACCTCCCGGGCCCGCCCCCGATGCGTACGGGCCCGGGAGGTGTGAGGGCGCCCCGCGTCAGTCCTCGACGCGCTCGAACGGCGTCGGGGTCTCGCCCGTCCAGCGCCAGAGGTAGACCTCGCCCTCCTGCTTCTTCACGCCGTCCTCGGTGACGGCCCGGCCCTCGGCGACGTAGTAGCGGCCGTCGCCCAGCGCGTCGATGCCGTAGTTGCCGTGGAACTCCCAGCCGCGCAGACCCGTCGCCGGGTCGTTCAGACCCGCGTCGCGCAGGGTCAGCAGCTTGCCCTTCTCGGGCTTCGCCTGGCCCTTGATCTCGCCGCGCACCGGCTTCTTCGAGCCGTCGACGGTGAAGAACGAGTAGTTCGGGAAGCCCTCCTTCACGCCGTCGTAGACCGCCATGATCCAGTTGCGGGTGTACGGGTCGTACTGGAGGTTCTGCACGCCGTAGGTGGTGTTGCCGGTGTACGCGAAGTACTTGCCGTCGGTCCGCTTCGGGCCGCTGCGGTGCGGGTCGGCCTGCGACAGCGGGCGCTCGTAGCGGCGCCAGTCGCGCACGTCGTACTCCAGGACCACCTGGTGGTCGTTGTCCGCGCGCGTGGTGTTGGAGTACACGCCGTACGCGACCATCAGCTTCTGCGCCCCGCCGCGCTTGCCGAACTCCGGGCCGAAGGAGACGCCGTCGATGCCGGAGCAGCCGTAGCGGTGGTCGGGGGTGTTCGCGGTGTCGCCGTCGAAGACGCCGTCGCCGTTCATGTCGGCGGTGAAGTCCTCGACAACCTCCTCCAGGTGGACGGTCGTCATCACGCCGTCGGTCTCGGCGTCCATGCCGACCCGGTCGATCTTGTCCACGTCGAAGATGGCGATGTAGAATGCCTCTTCCGCCTTGTACTCCAGCGAGCCGTAGACGCGGCCGTCGCGGTTGTTCAGGTCGATGTCGCCGAGGTGGCCGGTGAGGCCCTCGACGGTGCCGACGACGTTGCCGTCGAGGTCGGTCTTGACCAGCATCTGCGTGAACGACCAGTAGACGTAGCCGCGTTCGGTGTCGACGGTGACGCCCTGGACGTGGCTCGTCGGCCACGCGCCGCCCTTGATGTGGGTGGGCAGGTCGGACGGGAGCGGCTTGGCCGCGGGGGAGGCTTCGGCGGGTGCGGTGGCGGCGATGCCTGCCGGGGCGGCGGTGAGCAGGAGGGCGGGGACGGCTATGCCGGCGACGACGGCCGTTTTGGCCGTACGGAACTTGCCGCGCATGCGGGTTCCTTTCCACGGGTTCATCTGGTGAGCACTTCCGGATTCGCGCAGTGGACCAGGGGCCGGCCGGCCAGGTGATGGCCGACCTCGGCGGCCACCATGCCGGCCGCATTGTGGGCGGTCTGGCGGCTGGCGCCGGCCAGATGGGGGGTCATCACGACGCCCGGGGTACGGGGCAGTCGCGAGTCGGTGGGCAGCGGTTCGGCGGGGAACACGTCGAACGCGGCGCCGAAGAGCCGGCCTTCGTCGAGGGCGTCGCAGACGGCGTCGTAGTCGACGAGGGAGCCGCGGGCGCAGTTGACGACGATGCCGCCGGCGGGCATGAGGCCGATCAGCTCGCGGGAGATCAGCCCCTCGGTCTCGGGGGTGGCGCGGGCGTGCACCGTGACGAAGGCGGAACGATTCATCAGCTCGGGCAGCCCGACCAGTTCGTCCGGCGCGACGGCCGCCGCGTCGGCGAAGGGGTCGGCGACGAGCACGCGGGCGCCGAAGCCGCGGGCGATACGGGCCACGCGGGAGCCGATGGCGCCGTACCCGACGATGCCGACCGTGCTGCCCGCCAGCTCCGGGCCGACGGCCTCGTAGCGGTAGTAGTCGCCGCGCCAGGTGCCGGCCGCCAGGTCCGCGTGGACGGCGGGGATCCGGCGGGCGGCGGCGAGCATCAGGGCCACGGTGTGCTCGGCGGTGGCCGTGGCGTTGCGGCCGGGGGCGTAGGTGACGGCCACGCCGTGGCGGGTGGCGGCGTCGAGGTTGGCGTTGACGGGGCCGCCGCGGCTGACGCAGAACAGCCGCAGGGCGGGGCTGGCGGCGAGGATCCGCTCGGTCAGCGGCGCCATCTGCGTCACGCACACCTCGACCCCGTCGAGGGCCTCGATGAGCTGGTCCTCCGTCCCGGACGCCTCGCGGACCTCGGCCACCGGACCGAACGGCTCCACCGGCCAGGGCAGGGTCAGCTCGCGGAACACGGCGCCGGGGGCGACCGGGCGGACGCGGTCGAGGAGCAGGTCGTTGCGGACGAAGTGGTCGCCGGCGGCGAGGATCGTGGTCACGCGGGGACTCCGGGGGTCACGGGGCGGTTCAGCGTCAGCAGCGAGGGGGTGCCGTCGCTGAGGACCAGCTCGTTGAGGGCGCAGTTGGCCAGGCGGGGGAAGCGGCGGCGGTAGTCGCGCAGCGGCAGGTCGAGCAGCCGGCACAGGGTGAGCCGGATGGCGGTGGAGTGGGCGACGACGAGTATCCGGCCGCCGTCCTTCCCGCCGCTGCTCCCCCCGCCGTTGCCGTTGCCCTGCGCCCCGTTGCCCTGCCCGCTGTTGCCCTGCCCGCCGTTGTCGTGCTCCGCGCGCAGGTCGGTGAGGAAGGCGACGTACCGCTCGACGACCGCCGCCGGATCCTCCCCCTCGGGGAAGTGGCTGGCCACCGGGTCGGCCTCGAACGACGCCACCGCCTCGGGCATCCGCTCGCGCATCTCGGCGCGGGTCAGCCCCTCGGCGACGCCGAAGTCCAGCTCGCGCAGCCGCGGGTCGAGGTGCAGCGGCAGCCCGGCGCGGGCCGCGCTGTCCGCCGCCGTCTGCCGGCAGCGCAGCATCGGGGAGGACCACACGGCGGTGAGGCCCGCCTGGGCGGCCCAGTCGGCGAGGGCGGCGGCCTGGTCGCGGCCGTGCTCGGTGAGGTCGATGTCGGTGGCACCGGCGTAGCGGTTCTCACCGTGCCAGACGCTCTCCCCGTGCCGGACGAAGATGACGTTGAGGCTCAAGACGCGGTCCTTTCTCGTGCGTGTGCCGCGACGACCTCGGGCAGCCAGCCGCGCCGGGCCAGCAGGTCGACGAGCCGGACGTAGCCCTCGTCGTGGGCGGATCGGTACGGGTCGCGG
>NZ_JACBXC010000543.1 GCF_013870535.1 Streptomyces phytophilus
CTTCGCGTCAGCCATCGTGCACCGACTCCTTCGCAACGCCGTCCGCCTGCACCGGGGTACGGGCCCCCGGCAGCCCCAGCAGTTCGCCGACCGCGTCCACGGCCCGCCGCACCTCGCGCGGCGGCAGCAGCCCCGCCGCCCGCCCGGCGGCGAAGTCCGCGAACGTCTCCACCGTCGAGTACTCCGGCGTGAAGCCCAGCAGTTCACGCATCTGCGTCGTCTCCACGACCCGCCCGTGGGTCAGCAGCCGGATCTGCTCGGGCGAGAAGTCCGTCATCCCCGCGGACCGCAGCGCCGAGCCGACCCACGTCACCGCGGGCAGCGGCACCGGGACCGTGGGGCGGCCGAGCCGCCGGGCCGCCTGGGACAGCAGCAGCACGCCCTCGCCGGCGATGTTGAACGTGCCGCTGTTGATCGTGCCGCGGCGCGGCTCGCCGGCCGCGAGCAGCAGGACGTCGAGGACGTCGTCCTCGTGGACGAACTGCAGCCGCGGGTCGTAGCCGAGGACGGTGGGCAGCGCCGGCAGCGCCAGGTACTCGGCGAGCGGCGTGTCCACGCGCGGGCCCAGGATGTTGGCGAACCGCAGCACGCACACGGCGACGTCCGGACGGCGCCGGGCGAACCCGCGCACGTACCCCTCGACCTCCACCGCGTCCTTCGCGAAGCCGCCGCTGGGCAGCGCCTTGGGCGGCGTGCTCTCGGTGAACACGGCGGGGTCGCGGGGCGCGGACCCGTAGACGCTGGTCGTGGACTTGACGACGAGCCGCCGTACACGCGGCGCCTGCTGGCAGGCGCCGAGCAGCTGCATGGACCCGATGACGTTGTTCTCCTTGACCGCCGCCCGGCCGCCGCGGGCGAGCGGGGTGCCGGTGACGTCCATGTGCATCACGGTGTCGACGCCGTGCTCGACGAGGATCCGGGCGAGCACGGGATGGCGGATGTCCGCCGGGACGAAATCGGCGCCGCCGAGCTGGTGCTCGGGGGCCCTGGCGTCGACGCCGACGACGCGGTCGACGTCCGGCTCACGCAGCAGCCGGCGGACCAGGCGCCCGACGAGGGGGCGGGCGACGCCGGTGACGAGCACGGTCCTGCCCACTGGCCTTCGCCTTCCTCTCCCTGCCCGTACGCACGCTCGCCCCACCGTATACGCAGGACAACGCCGTACCACGCACAACCGCCGCCCACCCGCCGGGAAGGCGGATGAGCGGCGGTACGGGTGCGGGCTACCGCTACTTCTTGTTGCGGCGCTGCACTCGCGTGCGCTTCAGCAGCTTGCGGTGCTTCTTCTTAGCCATCCGCTTACGCCGCTTCTTGATCACAGAGCCCACGGGTACCCTCGCTCACTTCTCTCCGTCGGGGTGGGCGGGCAAGGGCCCACACGTCTTACAGGGGCCCAAGCCTACCCGGGCGAACTGGATTGACGTAATCGAGGGTGCGCAACCAGTCGGACCCGTCAGGCGGACTCCACCCCCACATACGACTCGCGGAGGTATTCGTGCACGGCCTGCTCCGGCACCCGGAAGGACCTCCCCACCCGGATCGCCGGCAGATGGCCGCTGTGCACCAATCGGTACACGGTCATCTTGGACACTCGCATCACCGCGGCTACTTCCGCCACGGTCAGGAACACAACCTCGTTGAGAGGCTTATCGCTTGCAGCCATGACACACCTGAACCTTCCGCACATGACGGACACCGGCTTCCCCTCCGGTGCCTCCTCCTCGCATGCGCGCTCCTCCCCAGATTAGGGGCGGGTGATGCAAGTGGGGAAGAGGAGTAGCGATCGCATGGCTACAGTGACAGACGGGCGTGTTTGAGCACATAGTCGGCCACCGGCCCGTAGCTGCCCGGTTGCACAGAGTCATCAAGAGGCACCACAACGGGCACTCGGCCCTCCGCCTGGGCGACGAAGGGTGCCGGGTCGTCGGCGTCCGCCAGACCGATGGCCTCGATGCCCAACTGACCAGCCCCGCAGGCCCATCCGTGGTCCCCCACCACCAGCGCGGGCAGCGGCCCGCCGGCCGCCGCCGCGGCACCGAGTGCCGCACGCAGGGGAAGCGGAGAGTGAGTATGGACCCCCCTGGTCGCGGGTGGAGTGGACGGGTCCTGGCCACCCAGAACGGCAACATTCCCGGGGTAGTTGAGGCGGTATGTACGTACGCCGAATCGGGTCGTTATGTCGACATCTCTGCCCTCACCGGGGGTGAGGACAACGCACCCAGCCGCCGAGAGCGCCGCGGCCAAGGGGGCGTAGAAGCCGAGGAGGCGATCGGGATGGCCGGTCCCGAACAGCACCGCCTCGCCGTCGCGTACGGCGCCGTGCAGCCGCTCCGCGAAGGCTTCCAGGGCGGCGATCGTACGGTCCGGATCGATGACCTCGGTGCCCGAGATCCGGCCCGGATCCCCGCTCGTACCGCAGCGTTCGGCCATGAGCCGCAGCAACTCGGCCACCGACCAGTCGCGTTCCGGTTCCAGGCCGAGCAGCACCCGGGGGTCGCGGGCCGCGAACTGCTGGTACCTGCGGAGGCTCTTGTCGCGGCTCGTCGCCACCGGCCCGGCGATCCCCGTCGCCAGGAGATGCCTACGCAACAAGGGTGCGTCGGTCAACACCCGACCCACTCTGGCCGCCCTTGCGGGCGGAACAGGCGCCTTCGCGAATATTTCGCCCACAAGAAGGCCGAGCGCGGGGCGGCTGCTTCAGGGCAGCAGCTTCAGGGCAGCAGCCCGTGAGCCGGGAACACCGTCCGCCGCGCGGCACGCACCGCACGATCCAGCGGCGAGGCCGGGTCGTACCCCGCCTCCCAGTCCGCCCAGGACGCATCGCGCCCGTCGGTCATCCGGAACGGGGCCTGCTGCCCGGTCCGCCGCAGCGCCTCGGCCCGCCAGCTCTCGGGCACCTCCGTCTCCGGCGGGACGGGGCGGCCGGCGGCGATGGCGCACAGATGGGCCCAGGAGCGCGGTACGACGTCCACGACGGCGTACCCGCCCCCGCCCAGGGCCAGCCACCGGCCGTCCGCGTGCTCGTGCGCCAGGCGGTGGCACGTCTCCATCACCGCACGCTGCGCGTCCAGGCTGACGGCGAGATGCGCCAGCGGGTCCTCCGCGTGCGTATCGGCCCCGTGCTGCGACACGAGCACCTGGGGACCCCAGGACGCCAGCAGCTCCGGCACGACGGCGTGGAACGCCCGCAGCCACCCCGCGTCCCCCGTCCCGGCCGGCAGCGCCACGTTCACCGCCTGCCCCTCGGCCCCGGACCCCCCGGTCTCCTCGGGCCAACCGGTCTGCGGGAAGAGCGTGCTGGGGTGCTCGTGGACGGAGACGGTCAGCACCCGCGGGTCATCCCAGAACGCCGCCTGCACGCCGTCGCCATGGTGCACGTCCACATCCACGTACGCCACCCGCTCTACGCCCAACTCCAGCAGCCGTGCGACGGCCAGCGCCGCATCGTTGTAGACGCAGAACCCCGAAGCGGCCCCGGGCATCGCATGGTGCAGCCCTCCGGCGAAGTTCACGGCATGCACGGCCCGCCCGTCCCACACGGCCTCCGCCGCCGCCACGGACTGCCCCGCGATCAACGCGGACGCCTCGTGCATCCCCGCGAACGCCGGATCGTCCACCGTCCCGAGCCCGTACGAGGGGTCGGCTTCCGCCGGCACCGCCGACGCCTGCCGCACGGCGTCGATGTAGTCCTGCCGGTGCACGAGCCGCAGCGTCGAGTCGCCGGCCGCGGGCGCCGCGACGATGTCGACGGCCTTGTCGACGCCCAGTTCCTCGACGAGACGCATGGTGAGCGCCAACCGGACCGGATCCATGGGATGTTCGGGACCGAAGTCGTACGCGGTGACTGCCTGGTCCCACATCAGATGCGCGCGGCCGCTCATATCGGCCACCGTAACGCACGAAAGCCGCCCCGAAGCGTTCGGGACGGCTCTCATGAAGAA
>NZ_JACBXC010000544.1 GCF_013870535.1 Streptomyces phytophilus
GGTGCTCTTCGTGGCCGGGCTGTACGCCGTCTCGGCCCGCGCGGAGGGCGCCCGCAAGGCGAAGGACCGGCTGGCGACGTCGCTCGTGTGGGGCGCCTTCCTGCTGGCCGTCATCCCGCTGGCGTCGCTGGTCTGGGAGACCGTGCGGCAGGGCGTCAAGGTCCTCGACGGCTACTTCCTGACCCACTCCATGAACGGCGTCGTCGCCATCGCCCCCGGCGGCGGCATCTACCACGCCCTCCTCGGCACCATCGAGCAGGTCGCGCTGGCCACCGCGATCGCCACTCCGATCGGGCTGCTGACGGGCGTGTACCTCGTGGAGTACGGGCGCGGGCGGCTGGCGAAGGCGGTCACGTTCTTCGTGGACGTCATGACGGGCATCCCGTCGATCGTCGCCGGCCTGTTCATCCTCAGCGTCTGGATCATGGGCCTGGGCTTCGGCTACTCCGGCCTCGCCGGCTCCTTCGCGCTGGCGATCCTGATGATGCCGATCGTCGTGCGCTCCACGGAGGAGATGCTGAAGCTTGTCCCGAACGAGCTGCGCGAGGCGTCGTACGCCCTGGGCGTACCCAAGTGGAAGACGATCCTCCAAGTCGTCCTGCCCACCTCCATCGGCGGCATCACCACCGGCGTCATGCTCGCCGTGGCCCGCATCACCGGCGAGACGGCTCCCCTGCTGCTGCTCGTCTTCGGCAACCCCGCCATCAACGACAACCCCTTCGAAGGCGCCCAGGCGTCCCTGCCGCTCTACATCTACGAGCAGTGGGCCAACGGCAACGACGCCTCCTACGACCGCGCCTGGGCCGCCGCCCTGGTGCTCATCGTCTTCGTCATGCTCCTCAACCTGCTAGCCCGCCTCATCGCCCGTTTCAAGGCCCCGAAGACCGGCCGCTGACGGCCACGTACGAGAGAGATACCAGCCCCATGGCCAAACGCATCGACATCGGCGACCTGACCGCCTACTACGGCGACTTCAAGGCGATCGACGGCATCTCGATGTCCGTCGAGCCCAAGTCCGTGACCGCTTTCATCGGCCCGTCCGGCTGCGGCAAGTCCACCTTCCTGCGCACCATCAACCGCATGCACGAGGTCACCCCCGGCGCGCGCGTCGAGGGCGAGGTGCGCCTCGACGGCGACGACCTGTACGGGCCGGGCGTCGACCCGGTCGGGGTGCGCCGGGTGGTGGGCATGGTCTTCCAGCGGCCCAACCCGTTCCCGACGATGAGCGTGTACGACAACGTGGCCGCCGGCCTCAAGCTCAACGGCTCGTACAAGAAGCGCGAGCTGGACGACGTGGTGGAGAAGTCCCTGCGCGGCGCGAACCTGTGGAACGAGGTCAAGGACCGCCTCAACCGCCCCGGTTCGAGCCTGTCCGGCGGCCAGCAGCAAAGACTGTGCATCGCCCGCGCCATCGCCGTAGAACCGCAGGTGCTCCTCATGGACGAGCCCTGCTCCGCCCTCGACCCGATCTCCACCCTCGCCATCGAGGACCTGATGGCCGACCTCAAGGAGCGGTTCACGATCGTGATCGTGACGCACAACATGCAGCAGGCGGCGCGGGTCTCGGACCGCACCGCGTTCTTCAACCTGTCGGCGGTCGGCGAGCCGGGGCGGCTGGTGGAGGTCGGCGACACCGACAAGATCTTCTCCAACCCGGAGGAGAAGGCCACGGAGGACTACATCTCGGGCCGCTTCGGGTGAGGGCCGCGGGGTGCCGAGGCCGAGCAGAAACGCTTCCGCACTACTCGAAGGCCAGGTGCACCAGCCAGTACACCGCCGCCGCCACCCCCGCCGCGGCCGGCATCGTGACGAACCACCCCATCACGATGTTCTTCGCCACCCCCCACCGCACGGCCTTGACCCGCTTCGTCGCGCCGACGCCCATGATCGCCGAAGTGATCACGTGCGTCGTCGAGATCGGCGCGTGGAACATGAACGACGCCGAGTACATGATCCCCGCCGCCGTCGTCTCCGCCGCGAACCCCTGCGGCGGCTGCAGGTCGATGATCCGCCGCCCCAGCGTCCGCATGATGCGCCACCCGCCCGCGTAGGTACCGAGCGACAGCATCAGTGCACAGACCACCTTCACCCACCACGGGATCGCGTCGCCCTCGTCCTCCACATCCGCGATGACCAGTGCCATCACCACGATGCCCATCGTCTTCTGGGCGTCCTGCAGCCCGTGCCCCAGCGCCATCGCCGCCGCCGAGACCGTCTGCGCCACCCGGAAGCCGCGCTGCGCGCGGCGCGGGGTGGAGCGGCGGAACATCCACAGGATGGCGCACATCACCAGATACCCGACGCACAGGCCGATGACCGGGGAAACGAACATCGGGATGACGACCTTCTCCAGCACCCCGGACCAGTACACCGTGGACGACGCCGCCAGCGCGGCGCCGACCATGCCGCCGAAGAGCGCGTGCGAGGACGACGACGGCAGCCCGAAGTACCACGTGATCATGTTCCACGTGATCGCCCCGACCAGGGCGGCGAACAGGATCCACATCCCGTGCGAGCCGTGCGGGGTCTCGATCAGTCCCTCGCTCACCGTCTTGGCGACGCCGCTGCCGAGGAAGGCGCCGGCGAAGTTCATCACCGCGGCCATCAGCAGCGCGGCGCGCGGCGTCAGGGCGCGGGTGGAGACGGAGGTCGCGATCGCGTTGGCGGAGTCGTGGAAGCCGTTGGTGTACGTGAAGAAGAGCGCAACCCCGATCGTGACGACAAGCGCGAAGGTGTCCACCGGGCTCAGGACTCCTTGACCGCGATCGTTTCCACGGTGTTCGCGACCTTCTCGAAGGCGTCGGCCGCCTCTTCCAGGACGTCGACGATCTGCTTGAGCTTGAGCACCTCGATGGCGTCGTACTTGCCGTTGAAGAGGTGCGCGAGAAGCTTGCGGTGGATCTGGTCGGCCTGGTTCTCCAGCCGGTTGACCTCGATCCAGAACTCCGGCAGGTGGTTGAGGGTACGGAGGTTGGGCATCGCCTCGGCGGTCAGCTCCGCGGCCCGCGCGAGGACCTCGATCTGCTGCTCGACGCCCCGCGGCAGCTCCTCGATCTGGTAGAGGACGACGAGGTCGACGGCCTCCTCCATGAAGTCCATGACGTCGTCGAGGGAGCTGGCCAGCCGGTAGATGTCCTCGCGGTCGAAGGGCGTGATGAACGAGGCGTTGAGCTGGTGGAGGATGGCGTGGGTGGCGTCGTCGCCGGCGTGCTCCGCAGCGCGCATCCGCTCGGCGATCTCGGCCCGGGCGGAGGAATCCGCCCCGAGCAGTTCCATCAGGAGCTTCGAGCCCGTCACGATGTTGTCGGCCGAGGCGGCGAACATATCGTAGAAGCTCGTCTCCCTGGGGGTCAGACGAAATCGCACGTGATGATCCTCAGTGCTGCGAATATCGGCGAATAGGTCCTGATGATGCTAGGCGAGCCGCACCTGCGGAGCGAACCGGCTGTGCGGAACAACCGCAGGACAGAATGCCACGAACGCGGTATCATATACCCCCTGAGGGTATATCGCGCACGGTTCGCATACGGTGGTACGCACACAGCGATACGCGCACCGGGCGGATCGAGGGCTGGGAAACGGAAGGACGGGCACGTGACCGACACCACGGCAACGACGACCGCCGGGACGGCGCCGGGCTCCGGCCCGCACGGGTACAGCAAGGACAAAGAGGCCCACCTCAAACGACTCCGCCGGATCGAGGGCCAGGTCCGCGGTCTGCAGCGGATGGTCGAAGAGGACGTCTACTGCATCGACATACTCACCCAGGTCTCCGCGAGCACGAAGGCGCTGCAGTCCTTCGCGCTGCAACTGCTGGAGGAGCACCTGCGGCACTGCGTCGCCGACGCCGCCGCCCGGGGCGGCGACGAGATCGACGCGAAGGTCGAGGAGGCCACCGCCGCGATCGCCCGGATGCTGCGCGCGTAACGCCGGGCGGATGC
>NZ_JACBXC010000545.1 GCF_013870535.1 Streptomyces phytophilus
GCGATCTGGTCGCCGGCGCGGGACGGCTGGCGATCGCCTCCGCCGCGCCGGTGCTGCGGCACATCTACCGCGAGACGGGCAGCTCGCACCTGCGCGGTGTCACCGCCCGCGCGCTGGCCGCCACCGATCCGTCGTTCCCCGCCTCCTTCGCCGTCGAGTGCCTGTGGGACTGCGAGGACACCACCCGCGAGATCGGCGCCCGGCACGCCGAGACCGCCGACGCCCGCGTCGTCGCCCGGCTGCGCAGCCTCGCCGCCGACCCGGCCGAGGACGGCGACGTGCAGAGCACCGTGCGCACCCGCATCACCCCGGACGGCGCCTCCGGCTGACGTCCGTGACGCGTCCTTCACGTACGGTCGCAGCCTGCGACAATGAGCGCATGACGGCGCGCTGGCAGTTCTGGATCGACCGCGGCGGCACGTTCACCGACGTGGTGGGCAGGCGGCCCGACGGCACCCTCGTCGCCCGCAAGCTGCTCTCGCACGACCCGGGGCGCTACGGCGCCCACGACGACGCCGCCGTCGCGGGCGTGCGGCTGCTGCTCGGCCTCGGGCCGGACGAGCCGGTGCCCGCGGAGCGCGTCGAAGTCGTCAAGATGGGCACCACCGTCGCCACCAACGCCCTCCTCGAACGGAAGGGCGAGCCGACGGTGCTCGTCGTCACCGAGGGGTTCCGCGATGCGCTGCGGATCGCGTACCAGAACCGGCCGCTGCTCTTCGAGCGCCGCATCCTCAAGCCCGAGGCGCTCTACGAGCGGGTGATCGAGGTGCCGGGGCGCGTCGGCGCCCGCGGCGAGGCCGTACGCGACCTGGACCTCGGCGCCGCGCGCGCGGCGCTGGCGGACGCGTACCGGGACGGGTTCCGCAGCGTCGCCGTCGTCCTCGTGCACGGCTACCGCTACGGGGCGCACGAGCGGGCCGTCGCCGAGGAGGCCCGGCGGGCGGGCTTCACCCAGATCAGCTGCGGCCACGAGGTCAGCCCGCTGATGAAGCTCGTGCCGCGCGGCGACACGACCGTCGTCGACGCCTACCTGTCGCCGATCCTGCGCCGCTACGTCGACCGCGTCGCCGGCGAACTGCGCGGCATCCGGCTGCAGTTCATGCAGTCCAACGGCGGCCTGCGCGAGGCCACCCGCTTCCGCGGGAAGGACGCCGTGCTCTCCGGGCCCGCCGGCGGGGTCGTCGGCATGGTCCGCTCCTCCGGGGAGGCGGGTTACGACCGCGTCATCGGCTTCGACATGGGCGGCACGTCCACCGACGTGTCGCACTACGCGGGCGAGTTCGAGCGCGACTTCGACACCCGGGTGGCAGGCGTGCGGATGCGCGCGCCGATGCTCGGCATCCACACCGTGGCCGCCGGCGGCGGCTCCGTCCTGCACTTCGACGGCCGCCGCTACCGCGTGGGCCCCGACTCGGCCGGCGCCGTCCCCGGCCCCGCCTGCTACCGCCGCGGCGGGCCGCTGACCGTCACCGACGCCAACGTCATGCTCGGCCGCGTCCAGCCACGCCACTTCCCGTCGGTCTTCGGGCCCGGCGGCGACCAGCCGCTCGACGACGAGGCGGTGCGGCGGGCGTTCACCGACCTGTCCGAGACCTCCGCCGCGGCCACCGGCGACCGGCGCTCGCCCGAGGAGGTCGCGGCCGGCTTCCTCGACATCGCCGTGCTCAACATGGCCAACGCGGTCAAGAAGATCTCCGTGCAGCGCGGCCACGACGTCACCCGCTACGCGCTGACCAGCTTCGGCGGCGCCGGCGGCCAGCACGCCTGCGCCGTCGCCGACGTGCTCGGCATCTCCACCGTCGTCGTCCCGCCGCACCCGGGCGTCCTCTCCGCGTACGGCATCGGGGTCGCCGCGGCGACGGCCATGCGGGAGCAGGCGGTGGAGGCGGAGCTGACCGAGGCGTCGATGCCCCGGATCCGGCAGGTCTGCGCGGAGCTGGCGGAGCGCGCCGCCGCGGACCTCACGGACGAGGGCATTCCGGCGGCTGCCGTGGACACCTCGGCGCGGGTGCACCTGCGGTACGCGGGCACCGACTCGGCGATCGTCGTGCCGCTGGCGGACGAGGCGGAGATGCGGGCGGAGTTCACGGCGGTGCACCGCAGGCGGTTCGCGTTCACGATGGACAAGCCGCTGGTCGCCGAGGCCGCGTCCGTGGAGGCCGCGGCCGAGCAGGCCGCGACCACGCGGGAGGAGGCCGGCGGCGCCGCCCGCGCCGGGGACGGGCCCGAACCCGCCGACCGGGTACGGATCTTCGCCGACGGGCAGTGGCGCGAGGCCGGGCTCTACCAGCGCGAAGACCTGCGCGCCGGCGACACCGTCACCGGCCCCGCGATCCTCGCCGAGGAGGGCTCCACAACCGTCGTCGACCCCGGCTGGCAGGCCGCCGTGCACCACCGCGGCCACCTCACGCTCACCCGCGTCACTCCGCGGCCCGCCACGCAGGCGGTCGGCACGGGCGTGGACCCCGTGATGCTGGAGGTCTTCAACAGCCTCTTCATGGCCATCGCCGAACAGATGGGCGTACGGCTGGAGAGCACCGCCCACTCCGTCAACATCAAGGAGCGGCTCGACTTCTCCTGCGCCCTCTTCGACGCCGACGGCAACCTGATCTCCAACGCGCCCCACATGCCCGTGCACCTGGGGTCGATGGGGGAGTCCATCAAAGAGGTGCTGCGGCGCAACCGGGACACCGGCCACGGGCTGCGCCCCGGCGACGTGTACGCCATCAACGACCCGTACCACGGCGGCACCCACCTGCCCGACGTCACCGTCGTCACCCCCGTCTTCGACGAGGGCGGGCAGCAACTGCTGTTCCTCGTCGCCTCCCGCGGCCACCACGCCGAGATCGGCGGCATCACGCCCGGATCGATGCCCGCGTTCAGCCGCACCATCCAGGAGGAGGGCGTCCTCTTCGACAACTGGCTGCTCGTCCGCGACGGGACCCTGCGCGAGGCCGAGACGCGCCGGCTGCTCACCTCCGGCCCGTACCCCTCGCGCGCGCCCGACGCCAACCTCGCCGACCTGCGCGCCCAGATCGCCGCCAACAACAAGGGCATCGACGAACTGCGCCGCATGATCGGCATGTTCGGCCTCGACGTCGTACGCGCCTACATGGGGCACGTGCAGGACAACGCCGAGGAGTCCGTGCGCCGCGTCATCGCCGCCCTCGGGGACGGCTCGTACCGCTACGAGACGGACGCGGGCGCCGTCATCGAGGTCGCCGTCCGCGTCGACCGGGCGGCGCGCAGCGCCGTCGTCGACTTCACCGGCACCTCGCCGCAGCAGCCCGGCAACGCCAACGCGCCCAGCTCGGTCGTCATGGCCGCCGTGCTCTACGTGTTCCGCACCCTGGTCGCCGAGGACATCCCCCTCAACAGCGGCTGCCTCAAGCCCCTGCACGTGCGCATCCCGCCCGGCTCCATGCTCGCGCCGGAGTTCCCCGCGGCCACCGTCGCGGGGAACGTCGAGACCTCCCAGGCCGTGACGGGCGCGCTGTACGCGGCCCTCGGCGTACAGGCCGAGGGCTCCGGCACGATGAACAACGTCACCTTCGGCAACGACAAGGCGCAGTACTACGAAACCATCGCCTCCGGCTCCGGCGCGGGCGACGGCTTCCCGGGCGCCGACGTCGTGCAGACCCACATGACGAACTCCCGCCTCACCGACCCCGAGGTGCTGGAGTGGCGCTACCCGGTGCGCGTCGAGGAGTTCGCCGTACGCGACGGCAGCGGCGGCCCGGGCCGCTGGGAGGGCGGGCGCGGCGCGGTGCGGCGCATCCGGTTCCTGGAGCCGATGACGGTGACGCTGCTGACCGGCCACCGGCGGGTGGCGCCGTACGGCATGGCGGGCGGCGGGCCGGGCGCGCTCGGCCGCAACGCCATGGAGCGGGCCGACGGCACGGTGGAGCCGCTGGAGGGCTGCGACACCGTCGAGGCC
>NZ_JACBXC010000546.1 GCF_013870535.1 Streptomyces phytophilus
TGCGCCGCCCGGGAGCCCGGGGCGGCCGGCCCGGGGGCGACGGGTCTGAGCCGGGTGGTCGGCGGGTCGTCGTCGTGGGGCCGCGCCGCCGGCGGCTGCGGGGCTCCCGGCGGCTCACCCGGTCCGTACGGAATGGTCACTGGCGCCCCCTGCTGTGGTCCATACCTGTACAGCGCGCGGTCGCGCGAGAATGTCACGCTCGCGGCAGTACCTACAGTTGGCGCATGGCCAAGAAGCTTGTGATCAAGGTGACCGCGGGTACGGATGCGCCGGAGCGCTGCTCCCAGGCGTTCACGGTGGCGGCCGTCGCCGCCGCCAGCGGCGTGGAGGTGTCGCTCTGGCTGACCGGCGAGTCCGCGTGGTTCGCGCTGCCCGGCCGGGCAGCGGAGTTCGAACTGCCGCACGCCGCGCCGCTGCCGGAGCTGATCGACGGGGTGCTGGCGGCCGGGCGGATCACGTTGTGCACGCAGTGCGCCGCGCGCCGCGGGATCGGGGAGAAGGACGTGCTGGAGGGCGTACGGATCGCCGGGGCGCAGGTGTTCGTCAGCGAGGCGATGGCGGACGGCAGCCAGGCGCTCGTCTACTGAGCGGGCGCCATCGGCGGCCGCACCCCTTCAACCGTCCTCCCCTCCACTTCTCACTTCTCGTCCCACCACGTGTCGCCCTCCTCCCGCCGGTTGCCGACGATGACCGCCACCGGCGGGAGGGCGGCCGCGACCACGCACATGGCGATGGCGGCGGCCGCGGAGAAGGGGTAGACGACGGCACCGGCGAGTACGAACAGCAGTACCGCGGTGCCCATCAGCAGGAAGTACCGCCTCCGGCGCCGCGGCTGACTCCGCGGCACGCGGGGGTCCGGTTGCACGCCGGAACGGCGGAAGCCCCGCATACCTCCACGGTACGCCCGGGAGGCGGTGCGGGGCTCCGGCGCCGGCTGCGGGCCGGCCGGCCTCAGATCGCGATCGCGACCTCCGAGAGGCCGCCCTGCTGGGCGACCACGGTGCGGTCGGCGGTGCCGCCGGGCACCAGGGCCCGTACGGTCCAGGTGCCCTCCGCGGCGTAGAACCGGAACTGGCCGGTCGCCGAGGTCGGGACCTCGGCGGTGAACTCGCCGGAGGCGTCCAGCAGCCGCACGTAACCGGTGACGGGCTCGCCGCCGCGGGTCACGGAACCCTGGATGGTGGTCTCGCCGGCCTTGACGCCGGCGGCGTCGGGGCCTCCTGCCTTGGCTCCGCACATGTGGAGTCGTGTCCTTTCTCGGGGGGTGGCCGGGCGGTCGGCGGTCAGTCGTTGGCGCCGAGCTCGATCGGCACGCCGACGAGCGAGCCGTACTCGGTCCAGGAGCCGTCGTAGTTCTTGACGTTCTCCTGGCCCAGCAGCTCGTGCAGCACGAACCACGTGTGCGCCGAGCGCTCGCCGATGCGGCAGTAGGCGATGGTGTCCTTCGACAGGTCCACGCCCTCGCCCTCGTACAGCTCCTTCAGCTCGTCGTCCGACCTGAAGGTGCCGTCGTCGTTGGCCGACTTCGACCACGGGATGTTGCGCGCGGAGGGCACGTGCCCGGGGCGCTGCGACTGCTCCTGCGGGAGGTGCGCCGGGGCGAGCAGCTTGCCGGAGAACTCGTCGGGGGAGCGCACGTCGACGAGGTTGAGGGTGCCGATCGCGGCCACGACGTCGTCGCGGAAGGCGCGGATGGCGGTGTCCTGCGGCTTGGCCTTGTACGCGGTCGCCGCGCGCTGCGGCACCTCGGCGACCAGGTCGCGGGAGTCCAGCTCCCACTTCTTGCGGCCGCCGTCGAGGAGCTTGACGTCGCCGTGGCCGTAGAGCTTGAAGTACCAGTAGGCGTACGCCGCGAACCAGTTGTTGTTGCCGCCGTAGAGGACGACCGTGTCGTCGTTGGCGATACCGCGCTCGGACAGCAGCTTCTCGAAGCCGGCCTGGTCGACGAAGTCGCGGCGCACCGGGTCCTGGAGGTCGGTCTTCCAGTCGATGCGGACGGCGTTCTTGATGTGGTTCTTGTCGTACGCGGCGGTGTCCTCGTCGACCTCGACGAGGACGACCTTCGGGCTGTCGAGGTTGGCCTCGACCCAGTCGGCGTCCACCAGGACGTCACTGCGGCTCATCTGCTTCTCTCCTCCGGAGCGCTGGGACAGGGGTACGGGCGGGTGTGCACCCGGCGCGCGCAGCAGGCAGCGCGGTGCGCCGGGGGGCGGAGTGTGCGGACAGCCGGGCGGGCGGTGCGGGGAGGCACTGGCCCGGCTGGGGGCGGGAGCTGCGGGCCCGGACCCCGGTCAGGCGGTGCGACAGAGCATGGCGGCGACGCGGCACAGGTCGACCGCGCGCCGCTTGGTCAGGTGATCTGCCTGTCCCCGGGGGCGGGGACCGCTCTTCGAGCACAGCATGCCGTCGATCGTACGGAGGGACGTGCGCATGTGTCACCGTTGTGTCGGACTATGAGACGGCTTCGTCCGGAATGTGGGACGGGAGCGGGGTGCGGACGCCTCGCGACGAGGTGGGCGGGGGGTGGCGGGGGCGGGCCTTCTGCGGAACGGACGCGGCGGTCTCAGCTTGCGGACGGAGGTGGTTCGTCCGCGGCGCCCCGGCGGGCGGCGCTCAGCCCTTGGCCGAGCGCTCGTCGCCCAGCTCCACGTCCTTGCCGCTGCCCGTGACGACGATCCCGTCCTTCGTCACCTCGACGTCCGTCAGGCGTATCCCGGGCGGCAGGTCGTTGATCGTCCAGTTGTAGTCCATCCGGTCGCGTACGAAGTCCTCCAGGCCGGGCACGCCCTTCAGGTTGTCCACGCCGGTGGCGCGCAGCCGGATCGTGTCGCCGTCGACCACGCTGACCTTGCCGAGCAGCGACTCCTCCAGCCGCTGCCCGAGGAAGGAGGTCCCGACCGTCGCCCTCACCTTGTTCTCGCCGGCCGCGCCCTTCCCGCCGTACGAGACGTCCACCACCGGCAGCGCCGCGGAGATGTCGTCGTACGTGATCGTCACCTTGCCGTCGGCCTTGTCCGCCGTCGCCCGGTCCCAGTCGTCGCCCTCGATCCGCACGCCCTCCAGCTCGCCGCGCACCCCGTCCAGACGCAGGGCGCGACCGCTGCTGCCGACGGCGTCGATGCCGTCGATCCGCACGTCCACCGCCTCGAACTCGCGCGACATCACCTGGGTCAGGAAGGGGAACCCCTTGATGTCGATCTCCGGCCGCTGGGAGAGCCCGTACTGCTTCTCGATGCGGTCGGCCGCGTCCGACTCGGCCAGCCTGAGCGCGATGCGGTCGGCGGCCAGCGCGAGCAGGCAGAGCACGACAAGCACCACCGCTGTGATCTTCAACGCGCGCATCGGTTCTCCGCCCCCCGGTCGGTCGTGCCTGAGAGCTTAGACAGGTGTACGGCTGCGCACCCGCAGGATGGCGGGAGCGGCGGCCTGCGGGTACGGGTCAGAGCAGGGCCAGCCCGAGCAGGTGGACCGCGGGCACCGAGAGCGTCAGCGGCAGGGACACCCCGGCCGTCATGTGCACGAACCGCGACGGGTAGTCGTAGCTGGCCACCCGGACCGCGATGAGCACGCACACCCCGACGGCCAGGCCCAGCAGCCCGCCGGCGGCGCCCATGTCGGTGCCGAGTCCCGCCGCGAGACCGCCGGCCCCGGCCGCGGCGACCGCGGCGACGGGCGAGGCGTTCGGCGGCAGCGGCACCCCGCGGCCCAGCGTCCCGGCGGCCACGGCGACGGCGCCGACGACGACCGCGTGCCGCTCGGCGGCCAGATAGCCGGAGGCGAGGACGGCGAGGGCGGCGGCGGCGAGGGCGACGTTGAGCGCGGTGAGGCGCTCCTTGGGGGCGCTGGTGCTGCGCAGTTGGACGAGGGCGATGAGGAGGAACCAGCCGCCGAGCGAGCCGATCGCGGCGATCGTGGCGTCGTCCTCGTCGACCG
>NZ_JACBXC010000547.1 GCF_013870535.1 Streptomyces phytophilus
TCCTGCGGCGCGGCGTCGGCGGGCGCCGCGTCCTGCACCGGGACCTCCTCGACCTGCTGCTCGACCTGGACCTCCAGGTTGAACAGGTAGCCGACGGACTCCTCCTTGATGCCGTCCATCATGGCGTTGAACATGTCGAAGCCCTCACGCTGGAACTCCACCAGCGGGTCCTTCTGCGCCATCGCACGCAGCTGGATGCCCTCCTGGAGGTAGTCCATCTCGTAGAGGTGCTCACGCCACTTGCGGTCCAGCACCGACAGCACGACCCGGCGCTCCAGCTCCCGCATGATCTCCGGGCCGAGCTGCTCCTCGCGCTTGGCGTACTGCGTACGGACGTCCTCCTTGACCATGTCCTCGATGAACTCGGGGGTGATGCCCGCGCGGTCGCCCGCGGCCTCCTCCAGCTCCTCGACCGTCACGGAGACGGGGTAGAGCTGCTTGAAGGCGCGCCACAGCCGGTCGAGGTCCCACTCCTCGGCGAAGCCCTCGACGGTCTCGGCCTGGATGTAGGCGTCGATGGTGTCGTCCATGAAGTGGCGCACCTGCTCGTGCAGGTCCTCGCCCTCCAGCACCCGCTTGCGCTCGCCGTAGATGACCTCGCGCTGGCGGTTCATGACCTCGTCGTACTTCAGGACGTTCTTGCGCGTCTCGAAGTTCTGCTGCTCGACCTGCGACTGGGCCGAGGCGATGGCGCGGGTGACCATCTTGTTCTCGATCGGCACGTCGTCGGGCACGTTGGCCATCGACATGACGCGCTCCACCAGCTGCGCCTTGAACAGCCGCATCAGGTCGTCGCCGAGGGAGAGGTAGAAGCGGGACTCGCCGGGGTCGCCCTGGCGGCCGGAGCGGCCGCGCAGCTGGTTGTCGATGCGCCGCGACTCGTGCCGCTCGGTGCCCAGCACATAGAGCCCGCCGAGGTCCTTGACCTCCTCGTACTCGGCCTTGACCGCCGCCTCCGCCTTCTCCAGCGCGGCCGGCAGCAGCGCCGCCCACTGCTCGGAGTGCTCGACCGGGTCCAGGTTCTGCTGACGCAGGTCGGCCTCGGCGAGGTCCTCGGGGTTGCCGCCGAGCTTGATGTCGGTGCCGCGGCCGGCCATGTTCGTGGCGACGGTGATCGCGCCGCGGCGGCCGGCCTGCGCGACGATCACGGCCTCACGGTCGTGCTGCTTGGCGTTGAGCACCTCGTGCGGTACGCCGCGCTTGCTGAGCTGCTGCGAGAGGTACTCCGACTTCTCCACCGACGTCGTGCCGACCAGCACCGGCTGGCCCTTCTCGTACTTCTCCGAGATGTCGTCGACGACGGCGGAGAACTTCGCCTCCTCCGTGCGGTAGATCAGGTCGGACTGGTCCATGCGCGCCAGCGGCCGGTTCGTGGGGATGGGCACCACGCCGAGCTTGTAGATCTGCTGGAACTCGGCGGCCTCGGTCATGGCCGTACCGGTCATGCCCGCCAGGCCCGGCTCTTCGTTGCCGTCGCGGTCGTGGCGCTTGTAGAGGCGGAAGAAGTTCTGCAGGGTGATCGTGGCGAGCGTCTGGTTCTCGTCCTTGATGTCGACGCCCTCTTTGGCCTCGATCGCCTGGTGCATGCCCTCGTTGTAGCGGCGGCCGGCGAGGATACGGCCCGTGTGCTCGTCGACGATCATGACTTCGCCGTTCATGACGACGTAGTCCTTGTCCTTCTTGAACAGCTCCTTGGCCTTGATGGCGTTGTTGAGATAGCCGACCAGGGGGGTGTTCACGGACTCGTAGAGGTTGTCGATGCCCAGGTAGTTCTCCACCTTGGCGACGCCCGCCTCATGGATGGCGACGGTCCGCTTCTTCTCGTCCACGTCGTAGTCGCCGGTCTCCTGCTTGCCGAGGCGCGGGTCGCCCGGCTCGCCCTTGGACAGCCGGGTGACGAGCTTGGCGAAGTCCGCGTACCACTTGGTGGCCTGGTCGGCGGGGCCGGAGATGATCAGCGGCGTGCGGGCCTCGTCGATGAGGATCGAGTCGACCTCGTCCACGATCGCGAAGTTGTGGCCGCGCTGCACCAGCTCGTCCTTCGACCACGCCATGTTGTCGCGCAGGTAGTCGAAGCCGAACTCGTTGTTCGTCCCGTAGGTGATGTCGCACTTGTACTGCTCGCGGCGCTGCGCCGGCGGCATGTTGGCGAGGATGCAGCCGACCGACAGGCCGAGGAAGCGGTGGACGCGGCCCATCCACTCGGAGTCGCGCTGCGCCAGGTAGTCGTTGACCGTGACGATGTGCACGCCCTTGCCGGAGATCGCGTTGAGGTACGCGGGCAGCGTGCCGACCAGGGTCTTGCCCTCGCCGGTCTTCATCTCCGCCACATAGCCCGCGTGCAGCGCCGCGCCGCCCATGATCTGGACGTCGTAGTGCCGCTCGCCGAGGATCCGGTTGGCCGCCTCGCGGACGGTGGCGAACGCCTCGGGCATGATGTCTTCGAGGGACTCGCCGTCCTCGTACCGCTGCTTGTATTCCTCGGTCAGTGCGCGCAGCTCGGCATCGGTGAGGTCGGTGAAGTCCTCTTCGATGGAGTTGACCTGGTCCGCGATGCGGTTGAGCTTGCGCAGGATCTTTCCTTCGCCTGCGCGCATGATCTTTCCGAAGACGGACACTTTGGGCTGGCTCCTTGCCGGTCGGGCCTGGCACGGTCGGGTGCGCTGGTGCGGCCCCTGTCCTCTGGGGCTCCTCTCGGGCCTCGCGGAGCCCACGGCCGCACCGGCCATCGTATGCGAGGACGCGGGCACCCCGGGAGGTCCAGCCCAGGGACGTTAGGTGCCGTCACCGTACGTGTCAACGGCGGAACCCCGCGGAAAGTGCCGCAAAGGCCCCCGAGGCCCGCCCCGAGGGGGTCGCGCGGCCGGGGGTTCACAGGCGGAAAAGCCATGGCGGGACGGGGAGCGCGGGCGGAGAATCCCGGAATGGAACCCGTCACACTGGATACCGACCGGCTGCTGCTGCGGCCCATGGAAGCCCGCGACATCGACGCCGTCCTGGCGGCGTGCCAGGACCCCGGCGTGCAGCGCTGGACGCGCGTGCCGTCGCCGTACGGGCGCGCGCACGCGGAGGACTTCGTCCTCAAGGTCGGCCCGGCGGGCTGGCGCGAGGACACGATGTACAACTTCGGCGTCTTCAGCCGCGACGGCGGGGCGCTGGTGGGCTCGATGGGACTCGTCGGCTTCACGCCGTCGCGGCACGCGGAGCGCGTCGCGGAGCTGGGCTACTGGACGGCGCCGGAGCAGCGGCGGCGGGGGTACACGGCGGAGGCGGTCGACGCCGTGGTGCGGTGGGCGTTCACTGAGGTGGGCATCGACCGGGTGGAGTGGTTCGCCGAGGTGGGCAACGAGGCGTCGCGGGCGGTCGCGCTGCGGGCGGGGTTCACGATGGAGGGCACGCTGCGGTCGTGGTTCGTCAACCACGGCACGCGGCGGGACGCCTGGGTGGCGTCGCTGCTGCCCTCCGACGTGGGGCTGGAGTCGCGGCTGCCGTATCTCCCGGCGCCGTCGGCGCCTTAGGCACCGTACGGGCCGCCAGGACTGCTCCCGCCTCCCCGCCGCGCCCGCCGCTCCGGCCGTCGCGGTGAGTGTCCGACAGTGCACGGGGTGTCCAACTGTGCTGCTGGCGCGGCCCGCCCGGGAAGCGGACAATCTTCACCATGGACCCGATCACGCTGGTCACCGACCGCCTGCTGCTGCGCCCCGCGGAGCCCGGTGACGTGGACGCCGTCCTGGCCGCCTGCCAGGACCCCGGCATCCAGCGCTGGTTGCCGGTCCCCTCGCCGTACGAGCGGGCGCACGCCGAGGAGTACGTACTGAAGATCATCCCGGCGGGCTGGCGCGAGGACCGGCAGTACGACCTGGTTCTCACCGACCTGGAGAGCGGCGCGCTGGTGGGCTCCGCCGGCGTCGGCCGCACGGCCGGGCCCGAG
>NZ_JACBXC010000548.1 GCF_013870535.1 Streptomyces phytophilus
GAGCGCACCGGCCGGCCCGGCCGCGCGCCGCGGGCTGCGGACTCCGCCAGGGGCAGGTTGCACCGTACGGTGCAACCTGCCCCTGAGGCGTTGATAACGTTTGGAAGCAGATTGAGGGGGTGCGTTGCACAGGACGCAGGCGGTCGACTCCGTTCCGCTGATGCCGTGGTTGCACTTTGTCGGTTGGCGCCGCTTACGCCCTTTTTGACGGTGCCTGCGTGATCGTACGAAGTCCTCGACAGGCGTTTGGAATGTGCCGCGCGGCGTGCTGGAATTCGAGGAACTGACCCGAGAGTAGGCCGAGAGGTTGTTGGTCCGGTGAGGCGCAGCAGCAAGGGCCCCGCACAGGAGACGCGGGGCAACTTCAGCCCGCCGTCGCACGCGGCGGTGCCGCCCCCTGCCGGGGCACAGCCGGCCCCGCCGCCGCCCAGCGGCAGCAGGTTTTCGCCCCGCAACTGGCGGGTGGCCACCCGGCTGAACGCGATCCTGCTGATTCCGGTGCTCGTGGCCATCGTCTTCGCGGGCTTCCAGGTGAACAACTCCGTCGACACTTGGCAGGAGGCCCAGGACGCGGAGAACACCGCCAAGGTCGCCAAGGCCGCCGGCGACTACGGCGAGCGCCTCATGGCGGAGCGCGACGTCTCCGTGCAGCCGCTGCTCCACGGCGACCGCGAGGCGAGCCGGGTGACCGAGGCGCGCAAGGCCACCGACGCCGCCGCGGCCGAGTTCGACCGGCAGGTCGAGGACATGCCGGACAAGTCCGGCCTGCAGCGCCGGCTGAACGCCTTCCGGGAGCAGGAGAAGAACCTGGAGCAGATGCGCAAGGCGGCGTTCACGCCCCAGGCGCCCGGCACCGACACCCACCTCGGGTACGCGCAGATGTACCGCCCGCTGATGACCTTCGCCAACGAGCTCGGCCTGGGCACCAGCAACATCACCAGCTACGGCCGCGCGATGTACGCCATCTCGCTCTCCAAGTCCGCCGCCTCGCTGGTCCGCTCCATCGGCACCGAGCTGCTCGTCAGCCCGCCCGAGAAGGCCGAGCTGCTGGCCCAGGAGAAGACCGCGCTCGCCTCCTTCGCCTATCTGGAGCCCATCGCCCTCGACGAGTTCAGGACCGGCAGCACCGCCGCCGACAACCGCATGCTCAAGGACGCGCTGGCCGACCAGGAGGAAGAGGCCAAGCAGCGGCTCGCCGAGGCGCAGCGCGAGGCCGAGGACGGCGGCGGCGAGTTCACCGCGCCGCCGGAGCCCGCGGAGATGCTCGCCGGCGTCGCCGGCATCGGCGAGGGCACCACCCCCGCGGACCTCGCCGAGCAGGGCATCACCCCGCAGACCTGGTACGCGGCCACGAGCGTGCCCATCGCCGCGTACCGCACCGTCGAGATCGAGTTCGCCGACCGCGCCGTCGCCGACGCCCGCGACATCGTCGAGTCCGCCAAGCGCGACACCGTCGTCGGCGCCGCCATCGCCGTCGGCGCGCTGCTCATCGGCTTCGTCATCGCCGCGCTGATGGCCCGCTCCATGGGCCGCAGCATGCGGCTGCTGCGCAACTCCGCCTTCGGCATCGCCGAGCAGCGGCTGCCGATGCTGGTCGACCAGCTCTCCCGTACCGACCCCGGCCGGGTCGACACCCGCGTGCAGCCGATCCCGCTGCACAGCAGGGACGAGATCGGCGAGGTCGCCCGCGCCTTCGACCAGGTGCACCGCGAGGCGGTCCGGCTGGCCGCCGAGCAGGCCCTGCTGCGGGGCAACCTCAACGCGATCTTCACCAACCTCTCCCGGCGCAACCAGGGCCTCATCGAGCGCCAGCTCGAACTCATCTCCGGCCTGGAGGACCACGAGGCGGACCCGGAGCAGCTGGAGAACCTGTTCCACATGGACCACCTCGCCACCCGCATGCGCCGCAACGGCGAGAACCTGCTGGTGCTCGCGGGCGAGGACACCGGCCGGCACATGGACGAGGCGGTCCCGCTCGTCGACGTGCTACGCGCGGCGACCTCGGAGGTCGAGTCGTACGAGCGCATCGAGCTGGAGGGCGTGCCCGACAGCGAGATCCACGGCAGCGCCGTCACCGACCTCGTGCACCTGCTCGCCGAGCTGCTGGAGAACGCGACCACGTTCTCCTCGCCGCACACCAAGGTCAGGGTCACCGCCACCCGGCTGCCCGACCGCCGGGTGATGGTCGAGATCCACGACAAGGGCATCGGCCTGACCGCCGAGGACTTCGCGGACATCAACCAGCGGCTCGCCAACCCGCCCACCGTGGACGTCGCGATCTCGCAGCGCATGGGCCTGTTCGTGGTCGGCCGGCTCGCCGACCGGCACGGCGTCCGCGTGCAGCTGCGCCCCTCCGGCGAGCAGTCGGGCACCACCTCGCTGGTGATGCTGCCCGAGGCCATCGCCTTCGGCGGCACCACCGAGGCGCCCGAGCAGCAGGACGAGTTCACCGTCTCCCGGATCGTCGCCGACCGGCCGTCCTTCCAGCCCGCCGGCAACGGCTACGCCGGCGGCCGGCCGCGCAGCGCGGCGGAGCTGGGCTTCGACGACTCCCCGTACCCGCAGGTCGAGGCGCCCCGCCCGGCCATGCCGGCGCTCGGCGGCCAGGAGGGGGTCTTCGACCCCATCCAGCGCTCGCTGCTGCGCGAGGAGCGCAGGGCCGCCCTCGAAGCGGCGGCACAGGACCGCACGCCGGGCTTCCACGACACCGAAGCGGAGGCGGCGGGCACCGATGCCTTCACGGCCGGGGGTATCTCGCCGGAGCCCGCGTACGATACCTACGGCCGAGTAGAGCCCGGCACCGCGCCGAACCACTGGACGGGGCAGGGCGCGTACGACAGCCCGCCGGAAACGGAAACGGAATCCACGGCACAGCTCGGCACCGGCCGCGGAGGCTTCGGCGAACCGGAACCGGCCCCGGCCGACGAGGAGTGGAGGTCGGCGAACGACGAACGCTGGGAGCGCGCCGAGCAGGTGCGCGAACCGAAGGCGGGCGGGGTCACCCCCGCGGGCCTTCCCCGGCGGGTGCCCCGCCAGAACCTGGTGGAGGGCACCGCGGAGCAGGCCCCGCTGGGAGGCCCACAGGTCTCCCGGGCCCCGGAGGACGTACGCGGCAGGCTGAGCAAGCTGCGCCGCGGTGTCCAGCAGGGCCGCGAGCAGGGGCCGCAGCAGAACGACGGACCGGGCATGGGCCCCGGCACATACGATCAGGAGCGTTAGGTGAGCCCGATGAGCCAGGCGGCGCAGAACCTGAACTGGTTGATCACCAACTTCGTGGACAACACCCCAGGGGTGTCGCACACGGTGGTGGTCTCCGCCGACGGACTCCTCCTCGCGATGTCCGACGGCTTCCCGCGCGACCGCGCCGACCAACTGGCCGCGGTGGCGTCCGGACTGACGTCGCTGACGGCCGGCGCCTCGCGCATCTTCGAGGGCGGCTACGTCAACCAGACGGTGGTGGAGATGGAGCGCGGCTTCCTCTTCATCATGTCGATCTCCGACGGCTCGGCCCTCGCCGTGCTGGCGCACCCGGAGTGCGACATCGGTCTGGTGGGCTACGAGATGGCCCTGCTGGTCGACCGGGCGGGCGCCGTGCTCACCCCCGACCTGCGCGCGGAGCTGCAAGGCAGCCTGCTGAACTAGCCGACAACCGATGCACGTTGCCCGCTCGCCGGGCTATGGTGCGTCGAGTGCAGTGAAGCTCCGGCACACCGTCGGGGAAGGGGAACGCAGTGGCAGCGCACCAAGAGGGACCTCACGGCGGTGAGGACTGGCGATACGGCTACGGCCCGCAGTCCGACCGGCCGGGCACGCCGCCGCAGCACGGGATGCCCACGTGGCCGGGGGCTCCGGGCGTACCGTACGCGGCCCCCGGCGTGCCTCCGTCCCCCGGGCAGCCGCAGCCGCCGGCCCCGCCGCCGTACG
>NZ_JACBXC010000549.1 GCF_013870535.1 Streptomyces phytophilus
GGGGTGATCGGCGGGGCGGCCACTGCCCGTGCCACGTGCGTGCTGGCGCCCAACGCCTCGCCCATGACGCTCGACGGTACGAACACGTGGATCGTCGCCGAGCCGGACGCCGCGCGGGCAGTGGTGGTCGACCCCGGGCCGCTGGACGAAGGGCACCTGGCGGCGGTCGTGGACACCGCGGAGCGGGCGGGCCTGCGGGTGGCGCTCACGCTGCTCACCCACGGGCACGCGGACCACGCCGAGGGCGCGGCCCGCTTCGCCGAGCTGACCCGGACGAAGGTGCGGGCCCTGGACCCGGCGCTGCGCCTCGGCGACGAGGGGCTGGGCGCGGGGGACGTGATATCCGTCGGCGGGCTGGAGCTGCGGGTCGTACCCACGCCGGGGCACACGGCGGACTCGCTCTCCTTCCACCTGCCGGCCGACTCCGCCGTGCTCACCGGGGACACGATCCTCGGCCGCGGTACGACGATGGTCGCCCATCCGGACGGCCGGCTCGGCGACTACCTCGACTCGCTGCGCCGGCTGCGGTCCCTGACCGTGGACGACGGCGTCGCGACGGTGCTGCCGGGCCACGGGCCGGTGCTGGAGGACGCGCAGGGCGCGGTGGAGTACTACCTCGCGCACCGTGCGACGCGGCTGGCGCAGGTCGAGACGGCGGTCGAGAACGGGTACCGGACGCCGGCGGACGTGGTGGCGCATGTGTACGCGGACGTGGACCGCACGCTGTGGCCGGCGGCGGAGCTGTCGGTGCGGGCGCAGCTGGAGTACCTGGAGGAGCACGGCCTGATCACGTAGCCGGACCGGCGCGGCTGCGTCCGCGCTGCGGTGGGCCGGCTCCGCGTCTTCGGCGCCGTGGTGCCCGCCGTGTGGCCCGACGCCGTTCGTGCCGTGGTGGCCGCCGTGGCGGGCCGCCGTGGTGGCCTGGGGTCAGCGCGAGCGCTTGGCCAGGCGCTCCACGTCCAGCAGGATCACGGCCCGCGCCTCCAGGCGCAGCCAGCCGCGGCTGGCGAAGTCCGCCAGCGCCTTGTTGACCGTCTCCCGGGAGGCGCCGACGAGCTGGGCCAGCTCCTCCTGCGTCAGGTCGTGCACGACGTGGATGCCCTCGTCACCGGGCACGCCGAAGCGCCGCGAGAGGTCCAGCAGCGCGCGGGCGACGCGGCCCGGGACGTCGGAGAAGACCAGGTCGGACATCTGGTCGTTGGTGCGCCGCAGCCTGCGGGCGACCGCGCGCAGCAGCGCGGACGCGACCTCGGGGCGGGCGTTCAGCCAGGGCTGGAGGTCGCCGTGGCCGAGGCCCAGCAGCTTGACCTCGGTCAGCGCCGTGGCCGTGGCCGTGCGCGGGCCCGGGTCGAAGAGGGACAGCTCGCCGATCAGCTCGCCGGGGCCGAGTACGGCGAGCATGTTCTCGCGCCCGTCGGGGGAGGTGCGGTGGAGCTTGACCTTGCCCTCGGTGACGACGTAGAGCCGGTCGCCGGGCTCGCCCTCGTGGAAGAGCGCGTCACCGCGCGACAGTGTCGCCTCGGTCATGGAGGCACGCAGCTCCGCGGCCTGCTCGTCGTCGAGCGCGGCGAAGAGCGGCGCGCGCCGCAGAACGTCGTCCACGAGTTCTCTCCTTGTCGGGGTGCCCGGGCGACCGCGGGCCGTTGCTCGGTCGGCCCGTCGTTTTCCATGATGCCGGACAGTAAAACAGTGCGATCAGTCACAAGTTTGACGTACCGCAGCGTGAACCGTACGCCAGGGGTCCGATTGGCGGCACTTTTCCGGTGCTCAGCGGCGGGCGCTCGGGGGGTTGCGCGGGGGCGCGCGGTTGCGCGTGGGGGCCCGGCGGGCGCTCAACGAGCCGGTCGGGGCGCCGTCGTACGGGACGCGTGGGTTGACCCGTACGGCCCTATTCCGCTCTCAGCGAACGCACCTCCTGCAATCCGATAAACCGGACATAACGCCGTCGTGACAGCGCCCTGTGCGCGCCGTGCCAGCGCTCCTCGGCACGCTCCTTCCCGCAGACCGAGAAGGAGACACCCGTATGACCTACGCATTCAGGGCCGAGGGCCTGGTCAAGCGGTTCGGCGCGACCGTCGCGCTGGCCGGCATCGACCTCGCGGCCCGGCAGGGCACCGTCCTCGGCGTCCTCGGCCCCAACGGCGCCGGCAAGACCACGGCCGTACGCATCCTCGCCACCCTCCTCCGCCCGGACGAGGGCACGGCGACCGTCGGCGGCCTCGACGTCGTGCGCGACGCCGGCGAGGTGCGCCGGCTCATCGGGCTCACCGGCCAGTACGCCTCCGTGGACGAGGACCTGACCGGGACCGAGAACCTCGTGCTCATAGGCCGGCTCCTCGACATGCGCACCGCCGCCGCCCGGGCGCGCGCCCGGGAGCTGCTCGCGTACTTCGAGCTGGCCGAGGCCGCCGCCCGCCCCGTCAAGACGTACTCCGGCGGCATGCGCCGCCGCCTCGACCTCGCCGCCTCCCTCGTCGGCCGGCCCGACGTCATCTACCTCGACGAGCCGACGACGGGCCTGGACCCGGTGCGCCGCGAGGACGTGTGGGGCATCGTCCGCTCACTCGTCGGGGACGGCGTGACCGTGCTGCTCACCACCCAGTACCTGGAGGAGGCCGACGCGCTCGCCGACGAGATCTCCGTCATCGACCACGGCCGGGTCATCGCCCACGGCACCCCCGCCGAGCTGAAGCAGCGCGTCGGCGGCCGCCACCTCGACCTGCGCCCGCTGGACCCGGCGCGGCTGCTGGACTCGGCGGGGATCCTCGCGGCGGTGGCGGGCACCCAGCCCGAGTCGCCGACGCGGGGCACGCTGACCGTCCCCGTCGAGGACGACGGCATGCTCACCGCGGCCGTACGCCGCCTCGACGAGGCGGGGATCGCGGTGGCCGAGCTGTCGCTGCGGCTGCCCGACCTGGACGACGTGTTCTTCACCCTCACCGGCCACGGCACCGCCGCCCCGGCCGGCACCGGGGGAGCCGGCGAAGCCCGTACCGCGAAGACCGAGGAGGCCGTCCGATGACCACCCTCACCGCTCCTCCCGAGCGGACCGCCGTGCCGTCCCGCCGCGAGGGCGCCGCGCGCCCCTTCGCGCTCGTACGGCACAGCGTCGCGCTCGCCGGCCGCAGCCTGACCAAGACCCGGCGCACGCCCGAGCAGCTGATCGACGTGACGCTGCAGCCGATCCTGTTCGTCGTCATGTTCCTCTACCTGCTCGGCGGCGCGGTCGCCGGCTCGACGCACGAGTACCTGCAGACCCTGCTGCCCGCGCTCATGGTGATGAACACGGTCTTCGCCTCCGTCCAGACCGGCATCAACCTCAACGACGACATCAAGAAGGGCGTCTTCGACCGCTTCCGTAGCATGCCCATCGCCCGCTCCGCCCCGCTGGTCGGCTCGGTGCTCGGAGACCTGATCCGGTTCGTCCTCCTGATCGTCGTGCAGCTCGGCTTCGGGTACGCGGTGGGCTTCCGGATCGAGACCGATCCGCTGTCGGCGCTGGCGGCCTGCCTGCTGGTGATGTTCTTCGCGTTCTGCCTGACGTGGGTGTTCGTGCTGATCGGGATGCTGGCGCGGGAGCCGGGGGCGGTGCAGGGCATCGGCTTCATGGCGATGTTCCCGCTGACCTTCGGGACCAACGTACTGGTGCCCACCGACACTCTCCCCGGCTGGCTGCAGGCGTGGGTCGACGCCAACCCGGTGACGGCGGTGATGGAGACCGCGCGGGGGCTGATGGTCGGGGGCGCGGTGGCGGGTCCGGCGCTGGAGACGGTGCTGTGGAGCGTGGGGGTGCTCGCGGTGTTCTTCCCCCTGGCGGTACGGGCCTACCTGCGGCGCACCTAGGGGGAGCCGGCGGCGGGGTCTTCGGCGGCGTCGGGGGAATCGGCGGGGTCCGGGGCTTCGGCCGCGTACGCGCGGAGC
>NZ_JACBXC010000055.1 GCF_013870535.1 Streptomyces phytophilus
GCGCTGGACCTGTGGGACGGCGAACCGCTCGCGGGGCTGCCAGGACCGTACGCGGAGCGGGAGCGGACGCGGCTGGCCCAGTGGCGGCTGTCGCTGCTGGAGGGGCAGCTGGAACTCGACGTCGAGGTAGGGCGGCGGGCGGAGGCGATCTCGGAGCTGACGGCGCTGACGGCGGCGTACCCGCTGCGGGAGCGGTTCCGGGAGCTGCTGATGCTGGCGCTGTACCGCAGCGGCCGGCAGGCGGAGGCGCTGGCCGTGTACACGGACACCCGGCGCCAGCTCACGGACGAACTGGGCGTCGAACCGGGCCCGGCGCTCGCCGCGCTCCAGCAGCGGATCCTGCGCGGCACGGACCGGCCGCCGCCCGCACCGGTGGCCAAGTCGGTGGCCCCGGCGCAACTGCCCGCCACCCTCCCGGACTTCACCGGCCGCGGGCACGTGGTGGAGGAACTGGGCAAACAGCTGGTGCAGGCGCCGCACATGGTGATGGCGGTGTCGTCGGTGTCGGGCATCGGCGGCGTAGGGAAGACCACCCTGGCGGTGCACGTCGCGCACGCGGCCCGGGAGTCGTTCCCCGACGGCCAGCTGTACGTGGACCTCCAGGGATGGGGCCCGTCCCCGGTCGACCCGGCGGGCGTCCTCGGCTCGTTCCTGCGCGCGCTCAGCGTCCCGGACGCCGACATCCCCGAAACGCTCACCGAACGCGCCGCCCTGTACCGCTCGGTCCTCGCGGGCCGCCGCGTCCTCGCCCTCCTCGACAACGCCCGCGACGCCGCCCAGGTACGCCCCCTCCTCCCCGGCACCGAGGGCTGCGCGGCACTGATCACCTCCCGCGCCCGCATGGCCCACCTCGTCGGCGCCCACCACGTCGATCTGGACGTGATGGACCCGGACGAGGCCCTGCTGCTCTTCACCCGCATCGTCGGCGCCGACCGGGTGGAACCCCACCGCGCGGCGGCGATGGACGTGGTCGCGGCCTGCGGCTTCCTGCCGCTGGCGATACGCATCGCCGCCTCGCGGCTGGCGGCCCGCCGCACCTGGACGGTCTCCGTTCTGGCCCGGAAACTCTCCGACGAACACCGCCGCCTGGACGAACTCCAGGTAGGCGACCTGGCGGTGAAAGCCACCTTCGAACTCGGCTACGGCCAACTCGAACCCGAACAGGCCCGCGCCTTCCGCCTCCTGGGCCTCATCGACGGCCCGGACATCTCCCTCCACGCGGCAGCCGCGATCCTGGACCGCACGGAAGACGACACCGAAGAGATGCTGGAGGACCTGGTCGACACCAGCCTCCTGGAATCGGCAGCCCCGGGCCGCTACCGCTACCACGACCTCCTCCGCCTCTTCGCCCGCACCTGCGCGGAACGCGAAGAACCCCCGGCGGAACGGGCGGAGGCCCGATCCCGCCTGCTGGACTTCTACCTGGCCACGGCGGCCAGGGTGTACGAACTCGGCCGCCCCGGCGACACCCTGATCAGGCACCTGAGCCCGGTGACCCGCACCGGCCTGGACTTCGACGACCACCACACGGCGCGGGACTGGCTCTTCAACGAGGTGGAGTGCCTACTCGCCGCCGCCCGCCAGTTCGCCGGCGGCGACGGGCTCCCGTACACGGTGGACCTGCTGCTGGCCGCCAAGGACCTGGCGGAATCTGGCCTCTACTCCCCGCGGTTCCTGCGCCTTGCGACCGCCTTGCTGGAGGCCGCGGAACGGGCGGGCGACACCCGTAGCCAGGCCCGGGCGCATGTCGTGGTGACAGCCGCCCGGGGGTTCGCAGGGCAGTTCGAGCTGTCGTACGAGCACGCCGCTCACGCATGCCGGCTTGCCCGTGCCTGCGATGACATCTGGGTGCACGGCGAAGCCGAGAACGACCTCGGGTTGATGGCCTCCCTCCTTGGAGACCTGGACGATGCCAGACACCACCTGGACCAGGCCCTGGCCGCGTACCGCGAGGACGGGAACCTGGACGGAGAGTCGTGCGCGCTGGGTAACCTCGCCCGCCTGCACATCGACGCGGGTGCGACGGCCACGGCAATCGAAGTGGCCGAACAGACCGTGGAGATCGACCGCCAAGTCGGCGCCCTCCTCCGCATGGCGTGCAGCAGATACCACCTGGCCATTGCACTCACCACCGCCGACCGGCACGCGGACGCCCTCGCCCAACTGGACCTGGCCATCCCGGCTTTCCGCGAGCACCGGATGGGCCTGTGGGAGGGCCTGGCCTACTTCCGCATCGCGCAGGTCCACCTCGCCATGCGGCAGCCGACGGAGGCCGCCTCGTACGCAGAGAAGGCCCTCTCCCAACTCCGCGGCATAGGCGGCGACTGGCACCGCGGCAGCGCACTGACCGTACTCGGCCGGGCCCTGGACGAACTCGGCCAGGAGGACCGGGCACGGGCGTGCCTGGCGGAAGCCCGTGACCTCCGGGAGTCGGGCTCGACACAGGCACCCCAAGGCTGACGTCCGGGCAGACGCGGGGCTCCGGCTGATGATGCCCGACGCGGACGGGCCGCCACGAGGCGGGCGTCAGCTGGGTGAAATGGACGCCAGCAACGTGCTGACCTCGGCGGCTTCGGCGGAATCCGACTTCTGCAACAGGCGGTGTGCTTCGGTCCAGCAGGCACGCGCGCGACCCCGCTGGCCCATTGCCAGCAGCGTGCGGCCCAGGAGGGTGAGGACCCTGCCCCGGTGCCAGTCGCCGCCGATGCCCTGGAGCCTTGCCAGCGCCTGCTCGGCGAGCACGGCGGCCTGGGAGTGCCGCTCGGCCGCGAGGGCTGCTTCGGCCATGCGGAAGTGCGTCATGCCGTCCCATAGGTGCATGCGGTTCTCGCGGAAGATGCTGAGGGCCTGGGTGTGCTGGAGCAGCGCGTCGTCGTACCGGCCGGCGGCGGTGAGGGCGATGCCGAGCGCGTACATGCAGTTGGCCATCCGGAAATCCGTGCCGAGCTGCCGGTGGACGGCGATCGCCTGCTCGGCGAGGTCGACGGCGATCGAGACTCGTCCCGCCGCGCAGTGCATACGCGAGAGATTGCTGAGGGAGCTGGACTCGCCCTCCACGTTGCCGTCCGCGCGGTAGTAGGCGAGAGCCGACTCCAGGTGCGCCTGCGCCTGTGCGCTGTGGCCTTGCAGGTCCGCGACGATCCCTCGGAGGTTGGCGGCCTCACCGCACACCCATACGTCCTCACCCGCTTCGCTGAGGAGCACCGCCTGTGTTGCGTGCACATCCGTCTGCTCGAACCTGCCGGCGAAGATGTGCGAAGCGGCCAGTATCAGATGGGCTCTGCCCTGGCTTCGTGTGTGGTCGGCGGCCCGCGCCGCTTCCAGCACGATCGTGGCCGACCGGACGAACTGCGGCGAGTACGCGCCCGACTCCGCCAGATCCTTGGCGACCAGGAGGAGGTCCACCGTACGGGCCAGGGTGTCCCCTGACCCGAACTGCACGGCTGCCGCGAGCAGGCAGTCTGCCTCCGCAGAAAGCCAGTCGTGTGCGGCTTTGCGGTCTTCGAAGTGCAGGCCGTCGTGGTCGACGGGCGAGAGATGGGTGACCAGTGTGTCGCCGGGGCGGATGAGCGCAGACGCCTTGGCAGTGGTGGCGAGGTAGAAGTCCAGCAGGCGCGAGAGCGTCGCGTATCGCTCGGCCTCGTCCTCTTCGCGATGTGCGCACGTGCGGGCGAAGAGGCGGACGAGGTCGTGGTAGCGGTAGCGGCCTGGGGCTGTGGATTCCAGGAGGCTGGTGTCGACCAGGGTTTCGAGGAGGTCCTCGGTGTCGTCTTCCGTGCGGTCCAGGATCGCGGCTGCCGCGTGGAGGGAGATGTCCGGGCCGTCGATGAGGCCCAGAAGCCTGAAGGCGCGGGCCTGTTCGGGTTCGAGTTGGCCGTAGCCGAGTTCGAAGGTGGCTTTCACCGCCAGGTCGCCTACCTGGAGTTCGTCCAGGCGGCGGTGTTCGTCGGAGAGTTTCCGGGCCAGGACGGAGACCGTCCAGGTGCGGCGGGCCGCCAGCCGGGAGGCGGCGATGCGTATCGCCAGCGGGAGGAAGCCGCAGGCCGCGACCACGTCCATCGCCGCGCCGCGTTCCGGGGTGACGCGGTGGTCGCCGATGATGCGGGTGAAGAGCAGCAGTGCCTCGTCGGGCGCCATGACGTCGAGGTCCACGTGGTGGGCGCCGGCCAGGTCCGCCATGCGGGCGCGGGAGGTGACCACCGCGGCGCAGCCCTCGGTGCCGGGCAGGAGGGGGCGTACCTGGGCGGCGTCGCGGGCGTTGTCGAGCAGGGCCAGGACACGGCGGCCGGCGATCAGCGACCGGTAGAGCGCCGCGCGTTCCTCCAGCGGCTCGGGGATCTCGGCGTCCGGGGTGCCCAGGGAGCGGAGGAACGAGCCGAGGACGGCGGCCGGTTCCGCCGGTGACGCACCCGCGCCCTGGAGGTCCGCGTAGAGCTGGCCGTCGGGGAACGACTCCCGTACGCCGTGCGCGACGTGCACCGCGAGGGCCGTCTTGCCGACGCCGCCGATGCCGGAGACCGACGAGACCGCCATCACCATGCCGGACGCCTGCTCCAACTGCTTGCCCAACTCGTCCACGAACGCGTCCCGGCCCGTGAAGTCCGCCAGCCTCGCCGGAAGCTGGGCAGGTGACAGCAGCGTGGGCACGGTGGCCACGGGTGCCACGGGCTGCTCACCTCCCCGGAGGATCCGCTGCTGCAGTTCCGCCAACTTCGGGCCGGGCTCCACGCCCAGCTCATCGATCAGGAGCCGCCGGCTGTCCGTGTAGACCGCCAGCGCCTCCGCCTGCCGTCCGCTGCGGGACAGCGAGAGCATCAGTAACTCCCGGAGCCGCTCCCGCAGCGGGTACGCCGCCGTCAACGCCGTCAGCTCCGAGACGGCCTCGGCGTAATCGTGCGCCTCGACGTCGAGGGCCAGCCGGCGCTCCAGCAGCGACAGCCGCCACTCGGTGAGCCGCGCGCGCTCCGCCTCCGCGAACGCCCCGGGCAAACCGGCGAGCGGCTCGCCGTCCCAGAGGCCGAGGGCCTGACGGAGCAGGCCGCGGGCCCGCCCGCTGTCCCCGCCGTGCGCCGCCGCGTCGGCGAGGGCGACGGCCTGCTCGGCGATCGCCACGTCCGAGACGGTGTTGCCTGCCGGGCGCAGTACGTAGCCACCGGCGTGGCCGGTGATGAGGTCGGCGTCCGGGCCGAGTGCCTTCCGCAGCCGGGAGACGTACGTCCGTACCGTCCCCACGGCATCGCGCGGCGGGTCCTCGCCCCAGAGGGCGTCGACGAGTTCGTGGCTGGAGGCGTGGTGGCCGGATCCGATCAGCAGGGCGGCCAGCACGGTGCGCTGCTGCGGCGGCCCGACGTTGACGGGGGTACCCCCACGCCACGCCGCAACCGGCCCCAGCAGCCCGAAGTACAGCAACCCGCCGCCCCCGCCGCCCCCCGGCGGCGGCCCAGGACCCCCGGCCATACGCCACCCCTTCCGGTACACCCAGCCCGGCTCGACAGTCTGCCGTGGGGCGCGGCGCTGTGTCAGCAGCGCCGGGACGTACGGCCTGATGTCGACGGACGATGTGGTTGGCAGAAGGCAAGTTGCGCTCCGAGGCAAAAGAAAGGCCCGGCCGCAGCAGTCCCCATCTTGCTGCCGCGACCGGGCCGTCTGGCCCCCCCTCGGGCCGTCATTGAAGTCGTCAGGGCTTGGTATTACCAAGCGGCTTGAGGTCGCCCGACGAGTCGTCCTCGTCCTTGGCGGGATCGTTCGCTTTGGTCCCCGGCTTGCGGACGATCTTGTCGTCCTCGGGCGGGGTAGGCTTGGTGTTGCCGAGAATGGTGACCTCGGGTTCCTTCTCCTCCGGCACTGTTAACCCCCTAGTTTGGTGACGTACTTCGAGCGGTCGCCCGCCCGGCGATTCCCCCGCGGATCGCCGGACGGGCCCCACGTGGCCGCTCACCGCTACGGGTGCTGGGACTGCGGCCTGCAGCACGACCCGTTACTCCCCCGGACCAACGAGCCGTTGACTAGGAGAATGACGGGTCGTGATAAACGTTCGATGAACGCTGCTGTTCAGCCGATTATGACGCAGCCGCGACGGTCATCAGTTCCCGGACCTCGGCGGCTTCGTTGGATCCCGCCTTCTCGTGGAGCGACAGCGCTTCTGCCCAGCACGCGTGGGCTCGGCCGGGCTGGCCCAACTGCTGAAGGGCTCGGCCCAGCACTGTGAGGGCATTGGCGCGGTGCCAGTCGCCCCCGATGCCCTGAAGCCTTACCAGCGCCTGCTCGGCCTCAGTCGCAGCCTGGGGAGCCTGGTCGGCAGCCAGATGGACCTGCGCGATCCGGAACAGGGTGAGGCCGTCCCAGAGCCGCATCCGGTGGGCACGGAATATGTCGAGAGCCTGCGTGAGCTGGGTGATGGCGTCTTGGTTCCGGCCGACCCCGGTCAGCGCGATGCCCAGCGTGTACATGCTGCTGGCCATGCCGAGCGGAGCGTTCGCCTTCCGGAAGATCTCCAGAGCCTGCTCCGCGAGGTCGACCGCCCGGGCCATGGCTCCGGTCTCGGTGTGCCCCCGCGAGAGGTTGTTGAGAGCGCTGGCCGCGCCGTCGAGATTGCCGTCGGAGCGGTAGGCGGCGAGCGCCTGCTCCAGATAGCCCCCGGCCTCCTCGGTACGCCCGAGAAAGGACGCGAGCAGACCGCGGTCGTTCGCCGCCTCGCCGCACACCCATACGTCCTCGCAAGCCTGCCCCAGCAGCATGGCGTGCGTAGCGTGCTGGTCGGCGTGCTCGAACCGGCCGGTGAAGATATGGGCGGAGGAGAGCGCCGTGTGCGCCCGGCCCTGACTCGCGACGTCGTCGGCTTCCTGCGCTGCGTTCAGCGCCGCCGTTGCGGCCCGGACGAACTGCACCGAGTATGCCCCGGACTCGGCCAGGTCTTTGGCTGCGAGCAAGGTGTCTGCGGTACGGGCCAGGGTGTCGCCGGCAGCCAACTGAAGGACTACGGCCAGGACGCAGGCCGCCTCGGTGAACAGCCAGTCCTGTGCTGCCTCGCGGTCGTCGAACTTCAGCCCCTGGTGTGCCACCGGATTCAGGTGCTTGGTCAGCGTGTCGCCGGGGCGGCCCAGCTCGTACACCCGTGCTGCGGTGGCGAGGTAGAAGTCGAGCACTCGCGACAGCGCCGCCTCGCGGTCCGCTGCCGGTTCTTCACGCTCCGCACAGTCGCGGGCGAACAGGCGGACGAGGTCGTGGTATCGGTAGCGGCTGGGGGCCGCTGATTCCAGCAGGCTGGCGTCGACCAGGACTTCGAGGATCTCCTCCGTCTTCGACGTGGAACGGTCCACGATGGCTGCGGCAGCGCTGAGGGAGATGTCCGGGCCGTCTGCCAGGCCCAGGAGGCGGAACGCGCGGGCCTGTTCCGGTTCCAACTGGCCGTAGCCGAGTTCGAAGGTGGCCTTCACCGCCAGGTCGCCCACGCGGAGTTCGTCCAGGCGGCGGTGTTCGTCCGACAGCTTCCGCGCCAGCACCGACACCGTCCACGTGCGGCGTGCCGCCAGGCGGGACGCCGCGATGCGGATGGCCAGGGGGAGGAAGCCGCAGGCGGCTACGACGTCCATGGCCGCGTCGCGTTCCAGGTCCACGCGTTCCGCGCCGACGATGCGGGTGAAGAGCAGCAGTGCCTCGTCCGGGGCCATCACGTCCAGGTCGACGTGGTGGGCGCCGGCCAGGTCCGTCATCCTCGTGCGGGACGTGATCAGGGCCGCGCAGCCCTCCGTGCCGGGGAGGAGGGGGCGGATCTGGGCGGCGTCGCGGGCGTTGTCGAGGAGGGTCAGTATGCGGCGGCCGGCGAGGACCGAGCGGTACAGGGCGGCGCGTTCGTCGACCGGTTCCGGGATGTCCGCGTCCGGGGTGCCCAGGGCGCGCAGGAACGCGCCGAGGACCGCGGCCGGTTCGGCCGGGGAGGGGCCGGAGCCCTGGAGGTCCGCGTAGAGCTGGCCGTCGGGGAAGGACTCCCTCGCCGCGTGCGCGACGTGTACGGCCAGCGTGGTCTTGCCGACGCCGCCGATGCCCGACACCGACGACACCGCCATGACGGAGTCCGGCGCGTTCGCCAGTTCCTTGCCCAGTTCCTCCACGACGCCCACGCGCCCCGTGAAGTCCGACACCGTCGCCGGCAGCTGCGCCGGGCGTACGACGCGGAACGGCGCGTCGCCCGCCTGCGGTTCGGCCTTCGGTGCGGCGAGATCCTCGTCGGCCTGGAGGATGCGCTGCTGGAGTTCGGCCAGCTCCTGGCGGGGGTCGACGCCCAGTTCGTCCTGGAGCAGGCGCCGCGTGTCCGCGTACACCGCCAGCGCCTCCGCCTGCCTCCCGCTGCGGTACAGCGCGAGCATCAGCAGCTCGCGGAACCGTTCCCGCAGCGGGTGGCCCGCGGTCAGCGCCGTCAGCTCCGACACCGCCTCCGCGTGCCGCGCGGCGTCCAGGTCCAGCTCGATGCGGTGTTCCAGCAGGGTCAGGCGCAGCTCTTCGAGGCGGTCGCGGTGCCAGTCGGCGTACGGGCCGGGCACACCGGCGAGCGGCTCTCCCGTGAACTGCGCCACCGCCCCGGCGTAGCACTCGCGCGCCTGCGTGAAGTCGCCCGCCGTGGCGGCGGTTTCCGCGGAGCGGGCCAGGTCCTCGGCGGTGGCGATGTCCACCTCCGTGCCGTGGGCCCGGATCGCGTACCCGCCGGCCTCGCTGACCAGCGCGTCCGCGCCGAGGGTCCGGCGCAGCCGGGACGCGTACGTCCGCAGCGCCGACACCGCCCGCGGCGGCGGGTCCTCGCCCCAGATGCCGTCGACCAGCTCCTGCGCCGTCGCCGTACGGCCACCGCGCAGCAGCAGCGCCGCGAGCATCGCCCGCTGCTGCGGCGTACCGACCGGGAGGGACTCCTCGCCGCGCCAGGCACGGACGGGACCGAGCACGGCGAAGCGCAGCGCACTCGTCTCGTCTTCGTGGGCCATGGCCGCCCCCTCCCCGGTCCCGGTGATTCCAGATAGCCAAGTCTGCCCTGCCGGGGGTGTTTTAGTCAGCAGCGACAGCGCTCTGGCTGGGCCAATGGCCCAGCAAGTGGACGTTTTTCGGCCTTCGGGAGCACACCCCGCGCAGCGGCGCGGTGTGTGATCCTCGCCGTGCGCCCCCGTCCACGCACCGCGGGTGAGCTGACGTACCGTCAGGTAGGCGCTGCGGTGAGTCCGCGCAGACCACCGTGGCGAAGACGATCTCGGTGGACAACCACATAGGCCAAACCTGTCGTGTACGTCAGATCGGCTGGATTCTATATGTCCCCGGGGGCGCCGTCCGTTCGAGCACCGGCGAAACCGGGGTGTCCGAATCCGGGGGGCGGGGTGCGGGGCTTCCTGTAAGGCAGGCCCGCTGCTCCCTGGACGACCGGTGGGCCCGGTGGGCCCGGTGGGGCGGATGGGCCCGGTGGGGCGGATGGGCCGGGGCGCTTGTCCTTCCGCGTCCCCGGTCCCCTCGTTCCGGTTCCCCCCTAGCGGCCCAGCCAGATCGGGTTCGTCATCGCCGCCATCGCCCCCGGCAGCCCGCTCGCCCCGCCGTCCGCCGCCGGGTGCCGGACCTCCGCGCGGACAAACGACGCGTACGACGGCGTCGTACGCCACTCCACCGACCCCGCGCCGTCCGCCAGCGTCGTCGCGTACAGCTGGCCCTCGTCCGTCATGAAGCGGACCTGCGCCTCCGCCGGGCCGCCGGTGACCTTCAGCCGTACCGTCACCCTGCCGTCCTGCGCCGCCCGCAGCCGTTCCCCGATGCCCGCGTGCTCGCCCCGCGGGCCCGACGCCGTGAACTCCACGTCCACGTCCGCCGATTCCGCCAGCCAGCTCCGCCCCGCCCGCAGGCCCGCCAGCAGGGCCTGCCGGGACAGGTCGTCCGCCAGCACCACCGTCTGCGGCAGGCCCACGACCTGCCCGTCCCGGTGCGCGTCGCTGTTGCCCACCGCCGGCAGCCAGTCCGTCGTGCCGCGGCCGGCGCTCCCGCCCTCGCGGCCCGCCGTCAGGGCGTTGTCCCACGCCGCCACCGCCAGTTCGTCGTCCGCCGTCCACGGCCCGTTCCACACCTCGACCGCGTCCGCGCCCTCGTAGCCGAACTTCCACTGGCAGCCGACGAACGGACAGTTGGGGTGCGCCGGCACGACCAGGCCCCCGGCCGCGTGGATCTGCCGCACGTAGCGGGGGTACGCGTCGTCCCGTGCCCGGTAGCGCCAGTCGACGAACACGCCCGGGTCGGTGCCCACCGCCAGGTAGTGCCCGTTGCGCGTGGTCACCTCCTCGCCGCACAGCACCAGCAGGTCGTCGCCCCACAGCCCGTCCCACGCGGCGTGCCCGGACGACGTGTTGTGCTCCGTCGTGGTGATGAAGTCGAGCTTCGCCGCCCGCGCCGCCGCCGCGGTCTCCGCGGGCGTACGGGCGCCGTCCGAGTGGACGGTGTGCAGGTGGCAGTCCCCGCGGTACCACGCCCGGCCGCGGCCCCCGGCCCGCTCCGGCGGGAACCGCGGCGGGGCGGTCTCGCCCGCGGGGCCGTAGCGCAGGGTGATCGTCACCTCGTAGTCGAGACCCTGCGGGGCGATCGTGTACGGGCCGAGCACCACGTGCCAGCGGCCCGCCCGTACGGGTCCCGGCAGATACGCCGGGGTCGTCGCCGCCCGGTCCGCGCTGATCGCGAACTCCGTGCGGAAGCCGCCCGACCAGCCGCGGAAGCCGCGGCCGCCGTCGCGCGTGCCGCGCTCGTCGAAGATGCCGATGTCCAGGGCGTTGCCCGTCGTGCCCGCGGGGACCTGGGGGCGGTCGTAGCCGTACGAGACGTGGATCTCGCGCACTCCGCGCGGCACGTCCACGGGCAGGTAGACGAAGTCCGGCGCGCCCGGCTCCAGATGGCCGGTGACGGTCCGGCTGTCCTCGGACCCGTCGGCGGCGGCGCCGGCAGCGGAGCCGTCCGCGCCGTCCGCCGCACGGGCGAAGCTCACGGGGGCGAGCGTCATCACTCCGGCGGTGGCCGCCGAGAGCTTCAACAGGTCGCGTCTGTCCACGGGTGCGGTCCCTTCGCGTGGGTTCGGCCGTCGCTGAGACGGTCCTACACGGGTCCTATAGGCAGGTGACGCGGAAGGGAAGAGTGCGGGACGCGTGGGTCGTGAGCTACGGGCGGTGCGGCCGGGGCCGCCGTCAGCGCCCGCGCCCGCGGCGGCGGTGCACGGCGTTCGCCGCGGCGCCGGCGAGGCGCGTCGCCCTCCCGGCCAGGGCGTAGACCAGGAACACGCCGCCGACGACGAGCAGCAGCGACCTCCAGCCGACGTCGCCGTCCCCGGCCCTGTCCCCGTCCGTGGTTCCCGAACTGCCGGAGGCGGCGGTCCCCGTATCCGACGAGAACCCTCCGGAGAACGTCGTCGTCCCCGTCCCCACGGTCGCCCCCATCGTCGACCCCGCGTTCAGGCCCGGGTCGACGTAGCGCCCGGCGGCGCTGCTCGCGCTGCCGATGCCGCCGCCGGACGTCTGGGCCGCCGCGACTCCCGGCAGCAGGAAAACGCACGACGCGACGGCGCACGCGAGCCGTAACGGACGCATCCCGAGCGGATGCCGTCGAACGGGCATGACGAACCTCCCGGATCCGGGCGGGGGAATCGCTGCTGCGGTTCTTTCCAGCCTACGACTCGGGCCGGATACTGCGCGAATGCGTATCTCCGTGACGATCTTCCTCACCGACGAGACAGTCCGCCCCCCGGTCCTCGCGCGTGAGCTGGAAGAACGCGGCTTCCACGGGCTCTACCTCCCCGAGCACACGCACATCCCCGTCAGCCGCGACACGCCCGCCCCGATGGGCGAACCGCTGCCCCGCGAGTACGGGCGCACCCTCGACCCCTTCGTCGCCCTCGGCCAGGCCGCGGCCGTCACCGAGCGGCTGGCGCTCGGCACCGGCATCACGCTCGTCGCCCAGCACGACCCGATCGTGCTGGCGAAGCAGGTCGCGACGCTCGACTTCCTCTCCGGCGGCCGGTTCACGCTGGGTGTGGGCTTCGGGTGGAACGAGGAGGAGGCCGACGACCACGGTGTCGACTGGCGCGGGCGGCGGGAGCCGGTGCGGCGGCGGATGGGGCTGATGAACGCGCTCTGGGCGCCGGAGCCCACGGCGTACGACTCGGCGGACACGGGAGACACGGGAGACACGCCCGGCGCGGCCGCAGACGCGGCCGGTGCCTCCCCGCCGCGTACCGCCGTACGGGCCTCCGACGCGCACCCCAAGCCCGTCCAGGCCCCCCGCGCGCGCAAGGACGCACCCCCGCTCCACGGCCCGCGGACCCTCCTCGGCGGGCGGCCGGGCCCGAAGCTCTTCGCGCACGTTGCCGAGTACGCCGACGGCTGGATGCCCATCGGCGGCGGCGGGCTCACCGACAGCGTCCCCCGGCTGCGGCAGGCGTGGGAGGACGCCGGGCGGGATCCGCAGGCGCTGGAGGTGGTGCCGTACGCCGTGCGGCCCAGCGAGGGCAAGCTCGCGTACTTCGCCGCGCAGGGCGTACGGGAGACGGTCGTCCAACTCCCGCCCGCCGGCGAGACGGAGGTGCTGCGCGCACTCGACGCCTGTGCCCGGTTCCTCTGACCGGGACGCGATGCCGCACGTCGCAACCCGCGCGCCGCAACCGCCACCCGCGCACCGCGGCCCGCCCGGGTGTCCGACCTGCCTCGTATGCTCGGAAAGATGAAGCCCCCGCCCGTCCCCACCCCCACCCCCGCCCCCACCGCCAACGCCATGCGCCGCGCCCTGAAGCGCGCCCGCGACGGCGTCGCCCTCGACGTGTCCGAGGCCGCCGTGCTGCTCCAGGCCCGCGGCGCGGACCTGACCGACCTGTCCGCCTCCGCCGCCCGGGTGCGGGACGCCGGTCTGGCGGCGGCCGGCCGGCCCGGCGTCATCACGTACTCCCGCAGCGTCTTCCTGCCGCTGACCCGGCTCTGCCGCGACCGCTGCCACTACTGCACGTTCGTCACCGTCCCCGGCAAGCTCCGCCGCGAGGGCCACGGGATTTTCATGTCCCCCGACGAGGTGCTGGACATCGCCCGCCGCGGTGCGGCGCTCGGCTGCAAGGAGGCGCTGTTCACGCTCGGGGACCGGCCCGAGGACCGCTGGCCGGAGGCGCGCGAGTGGCTGGAGGCCCACGGGTACGACGACACGCAGGCGTACGTCCGCGCCATGGCCGTCCGCGTGCTGGAGGAGACCGGCCTCCTGCCGCACCTCAACCCGGGGGTGGTGACCTGGGCCGGCTTCCAGCGGCTCAAGCCGGTGGCCGCGTCCATGGGGATGATGCTGGAGACCACCGCCGAGCGGCTGTGGAGCGAGCCCGGCGGTCCGCACTACGGCTCGCCCGACAAGGAGCCGGCCGTACGGCTGCGGGTGCTGGAGGACGCCGGGCGCTCCTCCGTGCCGTTCACCAGCGGGCTGCTCATCGGCATCGGCGAGACGGCGGCAGAGCGCGCCGAGTCGCTGTTCGCGCTGCGCCGGGTGCAGCGCGCGTACCAGGGCCTCCAGGAGGTCATCGTGCAGAACTTCCGCGCCAAGCCGGACACGGCGATGCGCGGCATGCCGGACGCCGAGCTGGACGACCTCGCCGCCACCGTCGCCGTCACCCGCCTCATCCTCGGCCCCGCGATCGGGGTGCAGGCGCCACCGAACCTGGTGGACGCGGAGTACGGCAAGCTCATCGCGGCCGGCATCGACGACTGGGGCGGGGTCTCGCCGCTCACGCCGGACCACGTCAACCCGGAGCGGCCCTGGCCGCAGCTCGACGAGCTGGCGGAGCGGTCGGCGGCGGCCGGGTTCGAGCTGCGCGAACGGCTCGCGGTCTACCCGGAGTTCGTGCGGCGCGGCGAGCCGTGGCTCGACCCGCGGGTGCTGCCGCACGTCAGCGCGCTGGCCGACCCGGAGACGGGTCTCGCGCGGGACGTACGCCCGCGGGGGCTGCCCTGGCAGGAGCCGGACGGCGGCTTCGCCGCGAGCGGCCGTACGGACCTGCACCGCACCATCGACACCGAGGGCCGCACGGGCGACCGGCGCGAAGACTTCGACGCGGTGTACGGCGACTGGGAGGCCCTGCGCGAGACGGCCCGGGAGCTGTCCGGCGACGACGGGCGGTCCGAGGCCGCCCCGTCCGCGGACACCCCGCCCGTTTCCGCCGGTTCGGCCCCGGCAGGCCCCGGCGCCGCCTCCGCGCCCG
>NZ_JACBXC010000550.1 GCF_013870535.1 Streptomyces phytophilus
GGCCGTCGACGGCGGCATGCAGGGCCTGCGCCTGCGGGCCCCGGAGCCGGGCCGATGAGGATCGCCCTGCGCACGAAGGTGCGCGCCGACCGCATCGAGGAGTACGAGGCCGCCCACCGCGAGGTCCCCGGGGAGCTGGTGGCGGCCATCCGCAGGGCGGGCGCCACCACCTGGACCATCTGGCGCAGCGGCACCGACCTCTTCCACGTCATCGAGTGCGACGACTACGCACGCCTCCTGGCCGAGCTGGAGCACCTCCCGGTGAACGTCACCTGGCAGGCCCGCATGGCCGAACTCCTGGACGTGGTCCACGACTACACCGACGAGGGCAGCAGCGCCGGCCTCCCCGTCGTCTGGGAACTCTGAACCCCCGCGCCGCCCCGGACGGCAGCCCCAGCCGCGCCGAACGGCGCGGCTGAGTCCTTCGTACGCCCGTACACCGGCCCCTTGGGCCCGCCCTCAGGCGGTCGCCTCCTCGATGGCGTCCGGGGTCGTCGTCCACTCCACCCCGCCGCCCACGGGGACCAGCCACGCCATCCGGGGACCCGCGACCTGGCGCAGGACGGGTGTCGACCACACCCGGTGGGTCTCGGGCTCGGGGCAGATGGCGCGGAGCACGCCCGTGCGGCCGGAGGTCCGGTCCAGCACCAGCTTGCCCAGCAACGGATGGCGTTCGTGCCCCAGGCCGAGGCCCAGTCTGCTGCTCACGATGCGCTCCTCGGAGGTTCGTACGCGGTCGAGGATGTGCCCCCTCCCGGCGGTGGTCGGCCGACGGGTCCCGGAGTCGCCAACTGCCGTGCGGCCGGACCGCGGTGGGGGCGTGAGCGCGGTCGGCATGGTCGGCAGGTCCCCCAACTATGGCGGCCGACAACAGCAGTCCGCAAGCATCGCCCTGATAATTTCAGAATGTGTGCGACCCCCCTGTCAGCTTCATGCCGTCCGTGGCACACTCCCGGGGGTAGCAGCCGTGCCGGGAGGTCAGGTAAGTGAGCGAAACACGCTCGGGTGGCGGCAGCGCCCCGACCGTGCTGCGCATGGTCCTGGGCAAACGGCTGCGGCACCTGCGGGAGCAGGCGAAGGTCAGCTTCGACCAGGCCGCGGAGGCCATCGACGTCACGCCGTTGACGGTGCGGCGGATGGAGAAGGCGGAAGTCGGCCTGCGCATCCCGTACGTGCGGGAGCTGCTGCGCACCTACGGCGTCTCCGGCGCCGAGACCGACGACTTCCTCAGGATGGCCAAGGAGGCCAACCAGCCAGGGTGGTGGTACAAGTACCGCAACGTCCTTCCCGACTGGTTCCGGGCGTACGTGAGCCTGGAGACCGACGCCACCGTCATCCGCATCTACGAGCCGCACTACGTCCCCGGCCTGCTGCAGACCGCGGACTACGCCCGCACGCTCTTCCGCATCGGGTTCCCCAACGAGCCGGACGAGGCCGTCGAGCGGCGTGTGACGCTGCGGACGACCCGCGCGGACCTGCTGAACTCGCCCAGGGCGCCCGCGATGTGGGCCGTGCTGGAGGAGTCGGTGCTGCGCCGGCCCGTCGGCGGGCGGGAGGTGATGCGGGCCCAGATAGACCGCCTGATCGAAGCCATCGAGCTGCCGAACGTGAAGCTGCAGATCATGCCGTTCTCGGCCGGGCCGCACCCGGGCGCGTTCGGCCCGTTCCACTACTTCCGCTTCGGCTTCACCGAACTGCCCGACATCGTCTACACGGAGAACCTCACCGGCGCGGTCTACGTGGACCAGCCGGAGGACGTCGTCGGGTATCTGGAAACACTCGACCGGATGGCCGTCCAGGCCGATCCGGTGGACCGGACCAGGTCACGCCTGGTGGAGATGCGTAAGGAGTACGACTGACCATGCGAGCCGACCCCCCTACCTTCCGCAGCGGCATCCCGGCAACCGAACTCGGCACCGAGGGCTGGCAGAAGCCCTGGAGCGGCACCAACGGCGGGAGCTGCGTGGAGGCCAAGCGCCTGCCCGACGGCAGCATCGCGCTGCGCCAGTCCACCGACCCGACCGGACCGGCCCTCGTCTACACCCGTGAAGAGATGGTCGCCTTCCTGGAGGGCGCCAAGAACGGCCAGGCCGACTACCTCGTCGACTGACGACCGGCCACCACCCGCCGGCCGCGGGTGCGGACCGCGGGCGGTCGCGGGCGGTCGCGGGCGAAACGCCCCGCGAACGCTCGCCATCCGCCCCGGTCCGCCCCCGCGGAACCGGCGGAACACCCCTCGTACGACCGCGAAGTGACAGTACGTTAGGCGGCAGCAAAGACGCGCCGCAGGGCAGGAGATTCCCGATGGCAGAAGGCCAGTCCACCCCCGCCGAGGGGGCGCTCTCCAAGATCGACACTTCCGTGCCGCACTCGGCCCGGATCTGGAACTACTGGATGGGCGGGAAGGACAACTACGCGGTCGACCGGCAGGCCGGTGACGAGTACCGGCAGATCGCCCCGAACATCGAGACGATGGCCCGGGCGTCGCGCGACTACCTGATCCGCACCGTGACCCACGTGGCGGGTGAGGCCGGCATCCGCCAGTTCCTGGACATCGGCACCGGCCTGCCGACCTACGACAACACCCACCAGGTCGCCCAGCGGCTGGCACCGGAGTCGCGCATCGTCTACGTCGACAACGACCCGTTAGTGCTGCGGCACGCCCAGGCGCTGCTGACCAGCACCCGCGAGGGTGTGACCACCTATGTCGACGCCGACCTGCACAAGCCCGAGACGATCCTGGAACAGGCCCGCGAGACGCTCGACTTCGACCGCCCCGTGGCCCTGATGCTGATGGGGATCCTCGGCCACATCCAGGACTACGAAGAGGCCAAGTCCATCGTGCGCCGCCTGCAGGCCGCGCTGCCCTCCGGCAGCTACTTCGTGCACTACGACAGCACGGCGACCGACAAGGCGCTCCAGGAGGCCCAGCAGGGCTACGACGACACCGGCGCCATTCCGTACGTGCTGCGCACACCCGACGAGATCAGCGCGTACTACGACGGTCTGGAGCTGATCGAGCCGGGGATAGTCTCCTGCCCGCTGTGGCGGCCCGGGGCCGGTGCCGATCCGGAGCCCACCGACGTCTACGGCGGCGTCGCGCACAAGTCCTGACCCCGGGCCGGCCGTTCGCGCCGCGTCCGCTCTCCTTCCGCCGTACGCCGTACGCCGTGCCGTGCCCGTCGCGCCGACTGCCGCCGCGCTACGGGCGCTGCCCGGCCTCCAGCATCCCGACCACCCGCGCCAGCTGCGCGGCCCGGTTCTCCGCCGTCCGCGCCCGCAGCAGCCGCAGGATGACCCGGTAGCGGTCCGTCCTGCCGAGCCCGTCGAAGAAAGCCGCCGCCCGCGGGCTGCCCGCGAGCGCCTCCGCGAGGTCGGGCGGCACCTCGGCGTTCTTCTGCGACTCGTACGCCGCCTCCCACCGCCCGTCCGCCTGCGCGGCCCGTACCGCCGCGAGCCCCGGCCCGCGCATCCGCCCGGCCGCGGTCAGGACCCCGACCCGGTCCACGTTCACCCGCGACCACTGGCTGCGCGCCCGGCGCGGCGTGATCTTCTGCAGGTAGTGGGCGTCGTCGTACCGCCTGCGCAGGCCGGTGATCCAGCCGTAGCACAGCACCGCGTCGTCGACCTCGGCCGACGTGACGGAGGCGATCCCCGACCCCTTCTTCGCCACCTTGAGCCACATCCCCGACCGCAGGCCGTGGTGCTCGTCGAGCCAGGACTCCAGTGCGGCCGGATCGGCGAAGGCGCGGACGGGCGCGCCGTCGGGGGAGTCCGCGGCGGGGGAGCCGGCCCCGGGGGTCTCGTCGCCGGAGGATGCCATGCCACGTGTCCTTTCGCCGCCGCTGCGGCCACCGTACGTCGCACCGGCGATCTTCGGTGCGGCCCGCACGGGCGGATGCCGGGCCCCGCCGC
>NZ_JACBXC010000551.1 GCF_013870535.1 Streptomyces phytophilus
GCCCTCCGGCCGTCCTACAGCAGCCGCTCGACCCGCTCCGCCGGCACGGCCCGGGAGTAGAACCAGCCCTGCGCGGTGTCGCACCCGATCCGGCGCAGCCGCTCGGCCTGCTCGCCGCTCTCCACGCACTCGGCGGTGACGCTGATGCCCAGCCGGTGCGCCAGGTCGACCAGCGCCTCGACGATCGTCTCGTCCGCGGGGCTCGGGTGCTCCGCGGAGCTGAAGCCCCGGACGAACGATCCGTCGAGCTTCAGCGCGGACACGGGCAGCCTGCTGAGGTAGGCGAGGTTGGAGTAGCCGGTGCCGAAGTCGTCGATGGCGATGCCGACGCCCATCTCGCTCAGCTCCTGGAGCGCCTGCAGCGGCCGGCCCGCCGAGCCCATCACCGCGGACTCCGTCAGCTCCAGCTGCAGCAGCCGCGGCGGCAGGCCCGTCTCCTCCAGGATCTGCGCCACGTCGGCGACCAGGTCGGAGTCCCACACCTGGCGCACGGCGACGTTGACGCTGACGAACACCGGGTCGGCGGGGCGCAGCCGGCGCCAGCCGGCGGCGCGGCGGCAGGCGGTGGCGAGCACCCAGCGGCCCAGCGGCACGATCGCGCCGTTCTCTTCAGCCAGTCCGATGAACCGATTCGGCGTCAGCGTGCCGAGCTTCGGGTGCTGCCAGCGCACCAGCGCCTCCACGCCGCGCACGCTGCCGTCGCCGAGGTCGATGAGCGGCTGGTAGTCGAGCGTGAACTCGTCGCGCTCGATGGCCGGGCGGAGCGTGGAGGACAGCGCCTGCCGGGTCATCCGGTGGGCGTTGCGCTCCGGGTCGAAGAGCGTCCAGCGGGCCTTGCCGTCGGCCTTCGCCCAGTACAGCGTGGTGTCGGCGGCCTGCATCAGCGCCGTCGCCGTCTGCCCGCTGGCCGCCCGCTCGACGACGCCGATGCTCGCCGAGACCGCCAGGCGCTGCCCGGCGAGGTCGAACGGCTCCTGCAGCGCGTCGAGCAGCCGCTGCGCCAGCTCCCCGAGCTGCTCCGTACCGGCGGAGCGCGCCACCAGCACCGCGAACTCGTCGCCGCCGAGCCGGGCGACGGTGATGCCGTGCTTCTCGGCCTTGCCCGCCTCCGCGGTGCAGGCGACCAGCCGGCGGGCGACGGCGGCGAGCAGCCGGTCGCCCACGCGGTGGCCGAGGGTGTCGTTGACGGCCTTGAAGCCGTCCAGGTCGAGGTACGCCAGGCCGACGCGCCCCGCCGCCCCCGGCGGCGGCCCCTGCGAGCGCGCACGCGCCCCGCTCTGCCCGCGGCCCCGGCCCGCGCCGCCGTGCTCGGCCGCGGGCTCCTCGGCCTGCCGGGCCTCCTGGAGCGCGCCGGTGAGCCGCTCGAAGAACAGCTCCCGGTTCGGCAGCCGGGTCACCGGGTCGTGCATCTTCAGGTGGCGCAGCTTCGCGCGCAGCTCGCGCTGCTCGGTGACGTCCGTGAGCGACAGCAGCGCCCGGCCGCCGGACAGCGGCGTGAGGGTCATCTCGACCGACAGCGACCGGCCCTCCGCGTCCTTCATCCGCCGCGTGCAGCGCAGCGAGGCGCGCCTGCCCTGGAGTACGTCCACGAAGCCGGCCCAGCTCCACGGCTCGTCGCGCAGCCCGGTCAGCTCCGCGGCCGAGGCGCCGGCCAGGCCGCCCTCGCCGGCGCCGACCAGCTCCAGCATCCGGCCGTTCGCGGCCCGTACGAGACCGTCACCGCCCACGACGGCCATCGCGAGCTGGGCCCCGTCGAAGGCGGCGCGGAAGTCGTCCATGGGCGCCCCCGCTGGGAGGTGACGTTCCGTGACCGCCTGGAGTGAGGTCCCGGGCCCGCAGCCCGGCCCTTCGAGAGATACGCTCACCGCTCGCTCCCGCCCGTGGGGACCGCTCGGCTCCGCCGCTGCAGAGCCACAGCGCTGGAAATGTGCCCGATCATAGGGCTACCGGCTGTGTCGATCCAGTGACGCCGCTACGGCGCGGAAAGCGCTGAGCCGGATGGGGCCGGGAGTGATCGCACATGGCCGCCTCCTGCCGGGCGAATGACCAGATGTGACTTTGTGTTACCCGCACATGCTCCTGATCTCCCCTCTCGTCCAGCCCCGGAGTCACCCGTGTGGGGCACTGGAACAGGACGGGCGGGAACAAACACGAACAAAGTGGGCTGTGTTCCCTACTCTTCCGAGCCGATGAGGTCGATGTGGCCCACCCATCCATACCCCCTGTGGAACAGGACCAGTCGCGCGCGTTGCACCGGGCCGCCGCCGTGGCCACCTCGCTGTCCGCCGTCATGGCCACCTCCCTCATCGCCGACCCGGTCGGTGCCCAGCCCGGCCATCCCTGTGCGCTGGAGCGCACCGCCGCCCACCACTCCGAGGGGGTCGCCGGGTGGGACCCGGCCTACCCGCGGCCGAAGAAGACCCTCGACGCGGTGATGGTGTATCTCTCCTTCCCCGATTCCGAGCCGCTGACCTCCCCGGACGAGCTGACCGGGGACCACTTCCCGGCCACCGCGGACTTCTTCGAGCGGGCCTCGTACGGCCAGTTCCGGCTCAGGGTCGACGCGCGCGAGCGGTGGATACGCCTGCCGTCGGACTCCCTGTCGTACGGCATCGCCCGTGACTGGGACCCGGCGGCTCGCAGCCGATTCCTGAACGACGCGGTATCCGCAGCCGATCGGAAAGTGGACTTCCGTGATTACGACGTGGTCTATCTTGTCGCCGATCCGGATGCCCCCGGCGTGGATTCCGACGCCACCAAAGTGGTCAACTTCGAAACTCCGATGCGCGCGGACGGCACCGACCTGCACCGCATCGTCACCGTCTTCGAACAGCACCCGCCCGACCGCAACGTCCTCGCCCACGAGACGGGCCACGTCTTCGATCTCCCCGACCTCTACCACCGGCCGGTCGACGGCAGGGCCGACTGGGACACCCACGTCGGCGACTGGGACCTCATGGGCAGCCAGTTCGGGCTGGCGCCCGACCCCTTCGGCTGGCACAAATGGAAACTCGGCTGGCTGGGAGACGACCAGGTCGGCTGCGCCGCCGACCCCGGGTCGGACCGCTTCACGCTGCACGCGCTGTCCGCCCCCGTGAGCCCGCGGACGCCCCCGCGCGGGACGACGGAGGCACAAGCGGCGAACGGGGCGGAGGAGGTCCGGGGGCGGCGAGGCGCGCAAGGTGCGGGAGGTACGGCGGGTACGGCAGGTACGGGAGATGCGGCAGGCGCGGCAGGCGCCGGGGATGCGGGGGACGCGGGGGGATCCCGGGAGAACGGCAAGGGGGCGGCGGCCCTGCGGCGCGACACCCGGCTGGTCGTCGTGCCCACCGGCGCCACCACCGCCGTCGCCGTCGAGGCCCGCGGCCGCTACGCGAACGACCGGCACGCCTGCACCGAGGGCGTCCTCGTCTACCGCGTCCACACCGGCACCGACTCCGGCGGCGGCCCCGTCGAGGTCCTCGACGGCCACCCGCGCACCGCCGCCTGCCACGACACCTCCGTCTACCCGCCGCTCGCCGACGCCCCCCTCGGGGAGGGCGAGAGGCTGCACCTCAAGCGCGAGGGCGTGCGCGTGGAGGTGACCGGCCGCACGGCGGACGGGGGCTGGAACGTACAGGTCGAACGGGACCCGAAGCGCGGGTGAGCGCGGGAGCCGGACCGGAAACGCGGACCGGGCGCTCTCGGAGATCCGAAAGCGCCCGGGTCGACGATCCTGCGTGCTGTACGCCGTCAGGGACTCGAACCCCGGACCCGCTGATTAAGAGTCAGCTGCTCTAACCAACTGAGCTAACGGCGCCTGTCGACGTGGACGACCTTAGCACCCGGGCCCCGGAGATCGAAAATCGGTATTCCGGAGCCGCAGCCGCGGCACGTACGCACCCCCACAGCAGTTCCCTCGGCCCCGGCAGCCA
>NZ_JACBXC010000552.1 GCF_013870535.1 Streptomyces phytophilus
CGCTGCGGGCGCACACGCGGCTGCCGCTGGTGCTCAAGGGCGTGCTCGACGCGCGGGACGCCCGGCGCGCGGCGGAGTCGGGTGTGGACGCGATCGTGGTCTCCAACCACGGCGGACGGCAGTTGGACGGCGCGGTGGCCAGTATCGACGCGCTTCCGGATGCCGTCGCGGCGGCGGGGGACGACTGCGAGGTACTGATGGACAGCGGTGTCCGCAGCGGGACGGACGTGCTGCGGGCCCTCGCGCTCGGCGCGCGGGGCGTGCTGGTGGGGCGGCCGGTGATCTGGGGGGTCGCCGCGGCCGGTGAGGCGGGTGCGCGGCGTGTGCTGGAGTTGCTGGGCGACGAACTGCGGGACTCGCTCGGGCTCTCCGGCTGCACGGACGTCGCGGACGCCCGCGAACTGCGCACCGTACGCGGCGAGACGGGCGGCGGCTCGGGGACGGCGCCCTGAGGGCTGCCCCGTAACGCTCAGGCCCGGGTCCGCCGACACGCGGTGGACCCGGGCCGTCCAACAGCTTGTTTCGGATGGTTGGACACCGGTGGGATGTCGCCGGCAGGGCGGCAGGACGTGCGTGTCTTCATCCCAGCACCATGACGAAGACACGCACGCCGTGCAGGGACGGCCGCCGTAGGACGGCAGGTTCACCCTGCTTTCCTGCCTCAGTCACCTGTCGCACTTCCCTGCAGTGCCTCGCGATGGGCGGAAGGCTCCGCGGTCACAGCGGGCGGGCGCTCTCGCGTTCCATCCGCATCGCGATGTCCTTCCAGACGCCGGCGCATTCGCGCGCCAGCTGGGCGACGACGCCGCGGCAGTGCGCGGGTACGTTGCCGATGATCTCCTCCCACTCGTCACCGCTGAGCGTGTGGATGTTGAGAAGCCGAAGGAGCGTCCGGCCGGTTTCGCTCAGCCGCAGCGCCGGGTCGGCCTTCAGCCGGTTCACCGCCGCGCCCCGGTCGTCGACCGTTATCCGGACCGCCGCCGCCTTCGTTGCGACCCCGGCGGATACCGCCACCACCTTCGGTCTGCTCTCGACGCGTGCCGTAGTGCGCTGCCGCGGCACCGGCAGCGGACCCTCTCCCCTGCGCATGCGGTTTCTGACGTCCCTGACCGTTTCCGGGGAGATCCCCGCGGCCCGGGCGACCTGCCGCAGCGACAGGCTTGGATTCTCGGTGATCATCCGGCTCGCGATCCTGCGCCCCTCGCTGCCGTTGAGGGGCCGTACGCGGCCGTCCTGGCCGACCCGGTGGCCGGTGGCGGCGGTGTCCGCCGACTCGCGCCGGCGAATGGCCGCGACGGTCGCCGGGGCGATGCCCGTCACCGACGCGATCATCCGGTCCGACCACTGCGGATGCGACAGTATGATCCTGCTCGTCGCCCGCTTCCGGTCCGCCATGGTCAGCGGCAGCCCGTGGGCGATGTTCGACTCCACGGCGAGGACGAAGGCGTCCGCCTCGGTCCCGTCGAAGAAGCGGACGGCGATGGTGTCCTGACCGCGAAGCTCGGCGGCCCGCAGTCGATGAAGCCCATCGATGACCCGCATGGTTGCGCGGTGTACGACGATGGGCGGGAGTTCGGCTTGTGCCTGCGCCAGTACTCTTACATGCTCTCGGTCTTCTCCCGAAGTCCGAGGCGAGCCCGCTCTCCGTAAACTGCGGACTTCGACCTCGACCGGCATCTGATCGAGATGCCCCTGCACGGACGTCAACTTCAATTCCTCCCCGATCCAACTTCCGGTGAGCCGGGCCGTGACCCGAACCCATTTGTGCGATTACCGGAACTCGAACAATCCCTTGACGCAGCCGTACTGATGTGGTCGCCACTGAATCGGCGGCCGAGAGGTCAGACCTCTCGGCACAGGGGAAGTGAGGGTGATCGGAATGACGTCGGATCGACGCGGGGACCCATCCCCGCAGTCGACGTCATTCGAACTCTCCCCCGCTGCTCGGCTTCGTTCCCGGGCGAAGCGAGCGAATGTTCCCCCGTTCGGACATCGACTCTAACAGCGCCGTCCCCGATCAGACACCCCACGCCTCAGCGAACACACACCACCACACAAGGCATTTGACATGTGCCGCGCATGAGCGCTCTTCAAAATCACAGCTCGCCCGGGGCGGAAGGGGAGAGTCCGGATAATTTCCACCTCAAAGATCCCGCCAGTCACACATTCACCGAATGATTTCGGTCCGGGAAACCGCGGGAATCCGGCCACCTTGTCCCGCCGGCGGGACAAGCTGCGGGAACCGGGAGAGAGGTTACCGGAATGGAACATTCCGTTGAGCGTACGCAAAGGGGCAGACCGACGCCACCAACACCCGTACCTCTACCGGGAGTTCCTCCGCCCGCCGGTTACCCGGAGGCATCGGCAAAGGGCTCCTCTGCCGCCTCGTCCAGCATCAGGACCATCCATTCCATCAGTTCCAGACCAACCGCCTCGGCGGCCTTCTGCCACCGCACCCGGCGCTCCGGCACGACGCTCATCTGGACGAGCGAGGAACCCGCCCCTTCCGCGGCCACCCGGCGGCTCGCCCGGATCTGCTTGCGGAGTTCACTGCGGGTCCAGTTCCCCCGTTCCGCCCGGGTCAGCCACGCGTCCTGCTCGCTCACGGACATCCCGGCGACCTCTGCGTGATGCTGGAAGCTGAGCTTGTCCCGGCGTCTCGAAGGATGGAATTTCCCCGCCACCCAGGCGTAGTTCCGAAGAGTCTGATAATCGAATGAGGTCTCGGCCAGCGCGCGTTTGTAGCGGTCCGGGTAGTGGCTCCTGCCGTAGATGAGCCAGTCGCCGAGCCACCAGGCCGACGAATCGGCGATAACGAAGATCTGTCGCCCCAGATGGCTCCATTCGGCCAGCGGCAGGCCGGGCGGAAGGGACAGCGCCGTACGGTGCGTGGTGGAACGGCCGTTCACGGACAGGCGGTTGGGGGGACGGGACGGCGCCGGGGACGTCGGCACCGGAGACTGGCTCGCGGGCGGGTGGCCCGAAGAGCGGACCGCCGGGTTCGTCACGGGGCCGGTTCCGCGCGTCTCTCCCATGGACATGCTGCGCACCTCACCTGCCGATCTGCGACGCGCTTCCTCGTCAACCGACCGGACGACCGCCGGCCTGCTCCGCAGGGCCGCGGTCCGCCGACCGGGGCCGCACGCGTTCAACCGTGCTGGTCCCATCATCCGTGGCGGCAGGTTGCAGCGCGGTGACAGCGCTCCCCTCCTGCGCCTGCTCTCACCTCAACCACCGCAAAGGGCGGACCGTGGGTTGCACCGCGGTTACAGCAGGTGTTCCGGCGCAGTAACCCTCCCCCCGATCTACTTGTCACCAAACCCCGAACCGACGGCGCCGGCCCCGCCGCGCCGGACGAGGAGGACCCATGGTCAGCCAGACCCGGCACTGCGCCGAGTGCGGTGCCGAGTTCACCTGGACGAGCAGCAGCCCCAACCGGAGGTTCTGCGGACCGCGGTGCAAGGCACGGTGGTGGCGCGGCCAGCACCGGCGGGCCGCCGCCGGGGCGGGCGGCGCCGCGCCCCGGGCGGAGGGGCCGGCCCCGCGGGGCGCGGAGCCACCGGGTCTCGGCACCGCGCACGCGTGCCCCAACTGCGGCCAGCAGCTCACGGTGGTGAACGTGGTGGTCCCGGTCGGGGACGGCCCCGGACAGGCCGCCGAGGAGCCGCGGATGAGGGTGTTCGCGGCTGATCACGGCTGAGCGGCGGACCCGGCCGGGAGGTCCTTGGGGGTCAGCCGTCGAGTGGGCGCAGCCCCAGCCTGCCGAGGTGCTCCGGGTCGGCGATTGCGTCGATGCCGACGATGGTGTCGTCGGCGACGGCGAGGGCGAACGCGATCCTCGGCCGCCCCTGCTGCATCCACACCAGCCCCGGCGCGCCGTCCACGAGCGCCAGGCGGGCGGCCCTG
>NZ_JACBXC010000553.1 GCF_013870535.1 Streptomyces phytophilus
CGTGGCCGACGGAGAGCAGCCACAGCGGCTCCCCCGCGCGCGATTCGCCGACCTGCCGCAGCCGGCAGCGTGAGGGGTGGCGCCGTGCCAGGTCGCGGGCCGTCCGCGTGAGGTCGTCCACGGTCGGGTAGCGGTGACGCGCCAACGCGGGGACGCCGACCGGCATCACTCGCCGCTGGGGTTGCTGTCGCCTGTCGTCTCCTTCTTGTCGAGACGACGGATCTTGATCTCCTGCATCGCGCCTCCCTCCGCAGGGTCAACTCTGTGTGGTTGAAACGACTCACTCAGTAGTGCACATTGGGCCGCGTCGGTGCAAGGTTTCCTGGCGCATCTTCCTGAGGTGGTATGGCGGTGGGGCAGTGGGCACGGCCACGGGTGAAACCTGAGCACCGCGGCTACCGCACCATGGCCGGAAACGTCCGTATCGGCAGCGTCGTCTACGGCGTCGGCGCGGAGATCGAGGACCCCCGCGGCTGGGTCTGGACCCTGGTCGAGGCCGCCGACGGCACCCGCACCGCGCAGGACATCGTCACCGCCGTGCTCGCCCGGCACGACGGCGTCGAACCCGGCGACGTCACCGCGGCGCTGGACCGGCTCGCCGCGGCGGGCTTCCTGGAGGACGCCGCCGCGCCGCTCCCCGCGCAGTTCTCGCCCCGGGAGGCCGAGCGCTACAGCCGGAGCGTGCCGCTGCTGCGCTGGATGGACCTCGGCGCGCGCGCCAGCGCGTGGGAGGCCCAACTGCGCCTGAAGGAGTCCCGGGTGCTCGTCCTGGGCGTCGGGGGTACGGGCGGCGCGGCGGCCTGGCACCTGGCCGCCTCGGGCGTCGGCCACCTGCACGTGGTCGACGACGACAGGGTGGAACTGTCGAACCTCAACCGGCAGTTGCTCTACGCCGAGGCGGATTTGGGCGCCCGGAAGGCCGAGGCGGCGGTGGCGAGACTCGCCGGCCTCAACCCCGACATCCGCGTCACCGGCGAGGTGCGCCGCGTCTCCACCGCTGCGGAGCTGGCCGCGCTCCTCGCGGCCTCGCCCCCGTACGACGTGTTCGTGCTGGGCGCCGACGGGCCGCCGCAGATACGGCGCTGGGCGAACCGGGCGTGCCTGGCGGCCGGGCTGCCCTGGGTGGACGGCGGGTACAGCGGCCCGCTGGTCACCGCGGGCGTCCACCGGCCCGGCAGCGGCGGGTGCTGGGAGTGCGTGCACGACCAGGCGACGCGGCGGGCCGACCTCGGCCTGGCCGAAGGGGAAGAGGTGCCCGCCGCCTCCGCCCACTTACCGTGGAACCCGGCCAACGCCATCACCGCGGGCCTGTCCGGGGCACTCGTCGCGTACGGCGCGCTGGCTCTGCTGACGGGCATTCCGCCGCTCGAACCCGGCGTGCGCTTCGGGTTCAACCTGATGGTGCCGGGCGACGAGGTGACCGTGCGGCTGCCGCGCCGCCCCGACTGCCCGGCCTGCGGGACCCCGGGGTGAGGCCCGCGGGCGACCGGCCCGGCCGGGCGGCCGGGCCGCCGCGGGCTACTCCACCGTCACCGACTTGGCCAGGTTGCGGGGCTTGTCGATGTCCCGGCCCAGCTCCAGGGCCGTGTGGTACGCGAACAGCTGCAGCGGGATGCCCATCAGGATCGGGTCCAGCTCCGGCTCGCTGCGCGGGACCACGATCGTGTGGTCCGCCTTCTCCTGCCTGCGGTGGGCGACCGCGAGGATCCGGCCCTCGCGGGCCTTGATCTCCTCCAGCGCCGCGCGGTTCTTCTCCAGCAGCTCGTCGTCCGGCACGATCGCCACCGTCGGCACCTCCGGCTCGATCAGCGCCAGCGGCCCGTGCTTCAGCTCGGAGGCCGGGTACGCCTCGGCGTGGATGTAGCTGACCTCCTTCAGCTTCAGCGACGCCTCCCTGGCCACCGGGTAGCCGCGGACCCGGCCGATGAACATCATCGACTTGGCGTGCGCGTACTCCTTGGCCAGCGCCCGGATCTCGTCCTCGCCGCGCAGCATCTCGGCGATCTGCTCGGGCAGCCGGCGCAGCCCCTCGATGACGCGGCGGCCGTCGGCGACGGACAGGTCGCGGATGCGGCCGAGGTGCAGGGCGAGCAGGCCGAAGGCGACGACGGTGTTGGTGAAGCACTTGGTGGAGACCACGCAGACCTCCGGGCCGGCGTGCACGTAGATGCCGCCGTCCGTCTCGCGGGCGATGGCCGAGCCGACGACGTTGACGACGCCGAGGACGCGGGCGCCCTTGCGCTTCAGCTCCTGCACGGCGGCCAGCACGTCGTACGTCTCGCCGGACTGGGAGACGGCGACGTAGAGGGTGTCGGGGTCGACGACGGGGTTGCGGTAGCGGAACTCGCTGGCCGGCTCGGCGTCCGCGGGCACCCGCGCCAGCTCCTCGACCAACTGCGCGCCGATCATGCCCGCGTGGTACGAGGTGCCGCAGCCCAGGATCTTCACCCGGCGCACCGCGCGCGCCTCCCGCGCGTCCAGGTTGAGGCCGCCGAGGTGGACGGTGGAGAACCGGTCCTCGATCCGCCCGCGCAGCACGCGGTCGACGGCGTCGGCCTGTTCGCAGATCTCCTTGTGCATGTACGTGTCGTGGCCCGCCATGTCGTACGACTCGGGCGACCACTCCACCGTCTCGGGCGAGGACGACGTGCGCGAGCCCTCGGTGGTGTACGTGCGGTAGTCGTCTGCCTTGACGGTGGCCATCTCGCCGTCGCCGAGGGTGACGACCTGGCGGGTGTGCGAGACCAGCGCGGCGACGTCCGAGGCGACGAACATCTCCCGCTCGCCGATGCCCAGCACGACGGGCGAGCCGTTGCGGGCGACGACGATCCGGTCGGGGTGGTCGGCGTGCAGCACGGCGATGCCGTACGTGCCCTCCACCAGCCGCAGCGTCTCGCGGACGGCCTCCTCCAGGGTGGCGGCGGCGGAGCGGCCGACGAGGTGGGCCAGCACCTCGGTGTCGGTCTCGGAGGCCAGCTCGACGCCGTCGGCGGCGAGCTTGGCGCGCAGGTCGGCGGCGTTGTCGATGATGCCGTTGTGCACGACGGCGACCTTGCCGGCCTCGTCCAGGTGCGGGTGGGCGTTGGCGTCGCTGGGGGCGCCGTGGGTGGCCCAGCGGGTGTGCGCGATACCCGTGGCGCCGGCGAAGCGCTTGGGCAGCCGGGCCTGGAGGTCCCGTACCCGGCCCTTGGCCTTGACGGTCTTCAGGGCGCCGGAGCGCGCGGCGATGGCCACGCCCGCGGAGTCGTAGCCGCGGTACTCCAGCCGCTGGAGCCCTTCGAGCAGCAGGGGCGCCGCGTCGCGCTTGCCGATGTAACCCACGATTCCGCACATATCGTTCGCTTCCTGTCGGGAGGAGAGGGAGGGGTGAGGGAGGAGGGGCGGCTACCCGTAGACGATGCGGCGCAGCTGACGCGGGGTCAGCTCGGGCGGCGCGACCGCGCGGTGCGCCAGCTCCCGGGCGATCCGGTCGAAGATCTCGTCGTTCACCAGGCCGCCCGCCTGCAGCTCGCGGTGGCGGCGGCGGACGAACGCGGGCGCCGTCTCGTCGAAGTAGGCCAGGACGTCCTGTACGACCCGCGCGGCCTCGCCGCGGCTGAGCGGCGCGCTGCGTATCAGGTGGTCGATGAGGTCGTCGTGCACCCGTCGATAGTGCTTGATGATCTTTTCTTTCGCAAGAAATCTGCCCGGAATCGGGCAGGAACCACTCGTTTCCCTCACCCGCCCCCGCCACTGCCCCGTCGGCAGAATGGTCTACACCCTTGACCGGGGTCGGCACCGGGGGTACGTCTGGAATGTCCATGCCATGCGTACGATCCGCAGCCCCGAAGGGACCACTGTGAGACGTCACCGCCCGAGGACATCCCCCCACCGCTCCCCGCGCTCCCTCG
>NZ_JACBXC010000554.1 GCF_013870535.1 Streptomyces phytophilus
GCCCAACAGCCCACCGCGCGACAGCACACCACCGGGCAACCCCCCGCCCGGCAGTTGGCCGCCCCGCACACCACCGCCGGACAGCCCGTCCCGCAGCCCGCTGCTCCGCACCCGACTCATCACGCCGACTCCCCCGCTTCACCGCCGCACCACCCGGCACGCCGTCCGCCCCGGCCCGCGCCGCCGCCCTCTGCGACGGCACCGGTCCCGCTTCCGACCCCACGGTGCCCCCGACGCCCCACACCTCGTGGATCTTGGTCAGGATCTGTGGATAACCCACCAGTTGTGGACAACTCCGTCACCCGATCGGGGGAGCATGCAGATCGAGGGCAACGGTTACCCACGGTGATGCGTCTAGTTCCACGACAGCGATGAAGAGCGTTGAAGACAGCCCGAAGGACGGCTCGAAGCAAGAAGCGACCGGGAAGAGCGGGAGAAGATCGGGCACGACCGGAGAAAAAATCGAAAAAACCGGAGTCCGGACATGCGACGACCCCCGCCGGGGGGGAGAGCGGGGGTCGTCCCCACGGCCGACTCGGGGGGGGAGGAGCCGGTCCGGGTTAGCACGGTCGCGAACGATCCGTGACTTCCATGGTGTACCCGAGAGCCTTCTCAGGCAAACCCACGCGCCACACCTTACGCCGAATGGTGGGCGCCTATGCTCGCACTCGTGGAAAACCACTCGTTGCCCAGGACAGCCGCCTTCTTCGATCTGGACAAGACGGTCATTGCGAAGTCGAGCACGCTGACCTTCAGCCGCTCCTTCTACCACGGCGGGCTGATCAACCGGAGGGCTGTACTCCGATCCGCCTACTCGCAGTTCGTCTACCTCCTGGGCGGCGCCGACCACGAGCAGACCGAGCGCATGCGCGCCTACCTCTCCGACCTCTGCCGCGGCTGGAACGTGGCCCAGGTGAGCGACATCGTGGCCGAGACCCTCCACGAGCTCATCGACCCGATCATCTACGACGAGGCCGCCTCCCTCATCGAGCACCACCACCTCGCCGGGCGCGACGTCGTCATCGTCAGCAGCTCGGGCGCCGAGGTCGTCGAGCCCATCGGCGAACTGCTCGGCGCGGATCGCACCATCGCCACCCGCATGGTCGTCGAGGACGGCCACTACACCGGCGAGATCGACTACTACGCCTACGGCCCCGCCAAGGCAGAGGCCGTGCGGGAGCTGGCCGCGGCCGAGGGGTACGACCTCGCGCGCTCGTACGCGTACAGCGATTCGATCACGGACGTACCCCTCCTGGAGACCGTCGGCCACCCCCACGCCGTGAACCCCGACCGGGCGTTGCGCCGCGAGGCGGAGCAGCGCGACTGGCCGGTGCTGTCCTTCGCCCGTCCCGTACGGCTGAAGCAGCGGCTGCCGCAGTTCTCGCTGCCCTCCCGGCCGGTGCTGGCCGCGGCCGCCGCGGGGCTGGCGGCGGCGACCGCGGCCGGGGTGGTCTGGTACGCGTACCGCCGCCGCCTCCAAGCGGCCTGAGAGCCCAGAATCCAGCCCTGACCTGCACGCCTTCCGCTTCGCCCGATAATTAACCTTCGCCAGTATTTGCAGGAGAAAGTAAATATCTGAGCGCTGGGCTTCCCTCTCACCGCGGGGAGGAGTACAAAGGGATTACGGCCCGCGAGAGCCAGGGCATCCGAGGAGGATCTCCCAGCAACAACGGCCCCGCGGACCGCACATGGAAGTCGGGAACCCACGCGACGCCGATCCCTCGAATAGGGACCGCCACACCAGGCAACGGACGGGTGCCGGGCCTGATCCTCGAGCGCCAGCGCGACCACCGCCGGGTCCGGCGCGACCTCGACCGCGCCGGCGTCCCGTCCCGCGGTCTCTACCTCGCCTGGGACTTCACCGTCGCCAGCGAACGCAGCCTGAGCGAGCGGATGCTGCACATCCGCGACGACGCCTTCGCCGGCCTCGGCAAGGGCGTACCCGAGCATCTGGTGTACGAGGTGAAGGACCACCCCGCGGACGACCCCGTCGCCCGCACGGTCCGCGGCGTCTACAACGTCCCCAGCTACCTCGACGCCCCCGGCGGCCCGCCCGGCTCCGGCTTCCACCGCGCCGGCGGCGGCAAGGACGCGCTGCCCGCCCGGCTGCCCGGCAACAACCAGGTGGTGCCGTTCCAGTGCGAGATACCGCGCGCCGCCCTCGGCGGCCCCGGCGGGCGCGGCGAGGCGGCCCGGCCCGTCCTGTACGGCCACGGGCTCCTCGGCAACGAGACGCAGGTCGGCTCCCGTACGCAGCACGAGCTGGCGGCCCGCGGCAACTTCGTGATGTGCGCCACGAAGTGGCAGGGCATGTCCGACGAGGACATCCCGTTCATCGCGGGCACGCTGCAGGACCTCAGCGGCTTCCCCGCGGTCGCCGACCGGCTCCAGCAGGGCGTGCTCAACACCCTGTGGCTCGGCCGCCTCATGGTGCACGCGGACGGGCTCGCCGCGGACGCCGCCTTCCGCGGCGCCGACGGCGCGAGCGCGCTCGACGTCCGCGCCCGGCTCGGCTACGCAGGCCACAGCCAGGGCGGCATCATGGGCGGCATGTACACCGCCGTGGCGCAGGACAGCACGCGCTCCGTGCTCGGCGTACCGGCGATGAACTACAGCACGCTGCTCAACCGCAGCGTCGACTTCGCGCCGTTCCAGCAGGTCCTGGACCGGGCGTACCCCGACAAGCTCCGCCAGCAACTCGGCTTCGCCCTCATGCAGATGCTCTGGGACCGCGGCGAGGCGAACGGCTACGCCCGGCACATGACGTCCGACCCGCTGCCGCGCACGCCGCGCCACCGGGTGCTGATGCACGTCGCGTACGGCGACCACCAGGTCTCCCCCACCGCGGCCGAGGTGCAGGCCCGTACGGTCGGCGCCCGGATCCACACCCCCGCGGTGGCCGACGGGCGCAGCCCCGACGAGGAGCCGTACTGGGGGATACGGAAGCTGCGCTACCCGTACGCCGGTTCCGGGCTGCTGGTCTGGGACAGCGGCAGCCCGTACCAGCCGCTGACGAACACGCCGCCCGCCGAGGGCCGGGACCCGCACGGCGACCCGCGCGACGAGCCCGCCGCGCAGCGGCAGATGGCGGAGTTCCTGAACACCGGCAGGATCGTGGACGTCTGCGGCGACGCGCCCTGCACGGCCGCTCCGGCCGGGTGAGCCGCTGCCGGTAAGCGGCTGCTCACCGTACGATCGGCGCATGACTTCGAGTGAGCAGAACACCCCGCCCGCCCGCAAGGACCCGTGGGCGCTGCCCGACGTCTCGGGCCTGGTCGTCGGCGTGCTGGGCGGCACGGGCGACCAGGGCCGGGGGCTGGCGTACCGGCTGGCGCGGGCCGGGCAGCGGGTCGTCGTCGGCTCCCGGAAGCAGGAGCGGGCCGAGGAGGCGGCGGCCGGTCTCGGCAACGGCGTCGAGGGTGCGGACAACGCGGAGTGCGCGCGGCGCAGCGACGTGGTGGTGGTCGCGGTGCCGTGGGAGGGGCACGAGGCGACGGTCACGGCGCTGAGCGCGGAGCTGGCGGGCAAGCTCGTCGTGGACTGCGTGAACCCGCTGGGGTTCGACAAGAAGGGCGCGTACGCGATCCGCCCCGCCGAGGGCAGCGCGGCCGAGCAGGCGGCGGCGCTGCTGCCCGGGTCGCGGGTCACGGCGGCGTTCCACCACCTGTCGGCGGTGCTGCTCCAGGACCCGGAGGTGGAGCGGATCGAGACGGACGTGATGGTGCTGGGCGAGTCGCGGGAGGACACGGACGTCGTGCAGGCGCTGGCCGGGTTGATCCCGGGGATGCGCGGCGTGTACGCGGGCCGGCTGCGCAACGCGCACCAGGTCGAGTCGCTGGTGGCGAACCTCATCTCGGTCAACCGCCGCTACCGGGCGCACGCCGG
>NZ_JACBXC010000555.1 GCF_013870535.1 Streptomyces phytophilus
GGAGCGGGCGGCGGCGTGCCGTACGGGGCCGGGGATGCTCAGGCTCAGCTCGCCGTCGGGCCGCTCGTCGGGGACGACGGCGCTCGCGTCGATGAGCCGTTCCATGGTCCGGTAGCCGGCGGCGTCGAAGCCGGCGAGCACACCGGCCGCGGCGCGGGCGGTGAACGGGCCCTCGAAGACCGCCAGTTGGTTCAGCAGCAGCCGTTCGTCGGCGGGCAGCCGGGCGAACACCCAGGAGACCATGCCGGAGATGCTGGAGTGCCGCGAGTACGGGTGCAGGTCGATGCGCCGCAGATCGCCGGCGCCGCGCTCGAAGCGCTCCAGGATCAGGTCGGGTTCCGCCAGCTTGACCTGCTCGGCCGCCAGCTCGATGGCGAACGGCAGCCCGCCGGCGAGCCGGCAGAGGGCCAGCACGTAGCGGACGTTCTCGACGGTCAGCTTGAACTCGGGCCGTACCGCCCGCGCACTCTGTACGAACAGCTCCACGGCCGGAATCCGTGCGACGGCCGCGAGGTCGGCCTCGACGCCGTGCCCGGTCGGGAGCGGCCGGAGCCGTACGACCCGCTCGCCGTACAGTCCGAGGCGGGCGGTGCCGACCGTGACGATCCGCACCTCCGGGTAGCTCCGCCGGAACTCCGTGAGCAGTGGCGCCAGTTCATCCGCAACGTCCTCGTAGTGGTCGAACAGCAAGGTGTGCGGCCCCGGTCCGAGGCGCTCCAGGGCCGAGCAGACGGCGACCGGGTCCTCGTCGAACTGCTGCTTGAGCCGGCGCAGCATCAGCGCGCCGACGGCGGGGTCGGTGATCCGGCCGAAGTCGAACACCTCGACGGTGCCGCCGGGGCCGGGCCCGAAGCGGCGGAAGTACTCCATGACGAGCCGGCTCTTGCCCACCCCGGCCGGGCCCGTGACGGTCACCAGACCGGCGTCGGGCGCGGACAGCACGGTGGCGAGCCGGTCGAGGTCGCGGGTGCGGCCGATCAGCGAGGTGGGCGTGGCCCCGATGTACCCGGCAGGACTGGTCGTCCCGCCGGTTAAGAGCCCCTCCGGGCCCCACATCTCCTCAAGTTCCTTGGCCGCGACTACGGCGTCGGCATTCATGGCGTCGCTTCACAGGAGGTGCCGGAGGCGACCGCCGTTCGCGTACCCGTCGCGACGACCGCCTGACTGCCATCAGGGCTCACTGCATTCCCTCCGCCGAAACCTGTCCCGCTCCCCCGCACCACGGCCGGCTCGCCCCTTACCTGGCGAAGATCACTGTGGCGGGCGGGGGCGCGGGCTGGAACGTCATCTGCTCGCGGCCGCATCGTGCGGCCGGCTCCGGGCTGACCGGTACGCCGCTGCTCACTCGGCGGCCCTCCTGCCGGCGGGTGCGGCGGATCCCGCCCCCGCACTCGCGTGGACCAGCGGAATGCTGTTCATCGTGCCCTCTCCGTGGTGCTGCCGGAGACCGGTCGTCCGCGGCTGAGCAGCGTGGTCCGGCCGACGTGGTAGCGGTCCCGGAGCCGGCGTACGGCCCAAGGATCCACGGTCCGGCCACTGGAGAAAAATCTCCCAGACCTTCTCGAAGTACCACTCGTGATCCGGTGGAGGCGGGCTCTGGACGAGCATGCGCGCGGGGCGGGCGGCGGGCCCTCGTCGTTCGCCGGCCCGGCTGCCCACCGACATCTCGGCGGTGATGCCGGGGCAGCAGCCGGGGATCTTCCCGGCTGCGCCGGGCCGTAGGCCGCGTACGGGCAGGCGCTCGGCGGATTCCAGGGCCTCTCCCGCGGTGATGGCGCAGCCCGGTACGCTCACCGCCGGCTTGCAAGGAGTCGACATGCCTGGTATCCACCTTCTGTAGGTAGAAGTTCCGCCGGAGTTTCCCGTCGCGCCCTCTCGGTGCCACCGCGAATCCGACCGCGCGCACCGCCCCTGCAGGCACGGTGTGCAAGCGGTATCTTTGCCTGTTTCGCTTGGGTTCGGCTTGGTGTCGACTTGGCAACCTGTTTACAATCCTGGCCGATCATGCGGGGGTGCAGGTCACACCCGCGAGTCGCCCCCGGGGGCCCCGCCGGACTGCCAAGCCGCCACCAACTCGCGGCACAGTCCGGCCCAAGGCGGGTTGCCCATACTCGAACCTGTGGAGCGGTGCGACGAGACATTGTTCATGTAACGCGGGAGCGCTCGTCCGCCGCTCCACGAACCGGCACCGCCGCCTGACGTTCCGGCGGGGTGTCTTGTCGTAGGGATGGAGACGACGAAGTCGTCCGGATCCGCCGTCCCGACCGACCAGGAGAGACCATGACGACCTCGGCCCCGTCGTTCACCGAACCGGCGTCCGCGGAACGCCTAAAGATGGTGGCCGCCGCCCTGGCCGGCAACGGCTTCGAGGCAGAGGTCCTCGACGGCGCCGCCGCCGCGCGGGCCCGCGTCGGCGAGCTGGTTCCCGCGGGGGCCACGGTGTTCACCGGGGCCAGCGAGACGCTGCGGCTGTCCGGGATCGGCGAGGACATCGACGGCAGCGGGCGGTACGACTCGGTCAGGGCGCGCAGCCTGTCCATGGACCGCGGCACGCAGCGGGACGAGATCCGGCGGACTCTGGCCAGCCCGGACGTCATCCTGGGCAGCGTGCACGCGGTCACGGAGACCGGCTCCCTGGTGATCGCCTCGGCCAGCGGAAGCCAGCTCACGGGCTATTCGGGCGGGGCCGGGCATGCCATCTGGGTCGTCGGGGCACAGAAGGTGGTGCCCGATCTGGACACCGCGCTGCGGCGCGTCGAGACGCACTGCCTCCCGCTGGAGGACGAGCGCGCCATGCAGGCGTACGGCATGGGCAGTTCCCTGAACCGCCTGCTCATCCTGCACTCCCTGAGCCCGCACTACTTCCCGGGCCGCGGCACGGTCCTGCTGCTCCGTGAAGCGATCGGCTTCTGACCGCGCCGCAGCGCGGGGGCGACGCCGGCGACGGGAGGGCATGCGGGTGGAGGGGGCTGGTGGCGCGATGACCACCGAGGGGGAACCGAAGTCCGCGGGGCCGGACCCGAGCCTGGATGTGCTCATGGGCGAGCGGCGCCGGACGGTCAACCTGGCCTACCGGCTGCTGGGTTCGCTCTCCGACGCCGAGGACGCGGTGCAGGATGCCTACGCCCGCTGGTATGCGATGCCCCGGGCCGAGCAGGAGGCCGTCGAGTCCCCGGGTGCCTGGCTGACGACGGTGACCAGCCGCATCTGCCTGAACCTGCTGAACTCGGCGCGGGTGCGCCGCGAGACGTACGTCGGGCAGTGGATTCCCGAGCCGCTGCCGGAGCACACCGGGCCGCTCACCGCCCGCGCCGGCGGCAGCCACACGGACCCGGCCGACCGGATCACCCTGGACGAGTCGGTGAGCATGGCGTTCCTGGTCGTGCTGGAGTCGATGACGCCGGCCGAGCGGGTGGCCTTCGTGCTGCACGACGTGTTCCGGTACTCCTTCGCGGAGGTCGCCGAGGTCGTCGGCCGCTCGCCGGGGGCCTGCCGGCAGCTGGCCTCCTCCGCCCGGCGCCGGGTCCGCCGGCCCGCGGCCGGCGCGACCCCGCCGGCCCGTAAGGCCGGCATCGTCCGGGAGTTCAAGCAGGTGTGGGAGGCCAAGGACATCGACGCCCTGATCGGGCTCCTCGACCCGAACGCCACCGTCACCGCGGATGGCGGCGGGCTGGCCCCCGCGGTGGCCCACCCGGTCACCGGCGGCCGGGAGATCGCCACGGCCTGTGCCGACCTGGCCGCGCGGGGCCCGCTGACGATCCTCGAACGCGCGGTCAACGGCGAGCCCGGGCTGATCAGCCGGCGCGACGGCGTCACCGTCGCGGTGCTGGCGTTCGGTGTCGACCGTGGCCGGATCACGCACATCTGGGCCGTGCTCAACCC
>NZ_JACBXC010000556.1 GCF_013870535.1 Streptomyces phytophilus
GGACGGCCGAGTGTTCGACCGCCGACACCACCAGGTGCCGGCCGGTACGGCGGCGGCCCGCCAGCGCCCCGGCGATCCCGTCGTGCACCGCGCGCGTACCCGAGGACGTGAACACCAGCTCGTCCGGCCGGCAGCCGACCAGTTCCGCGGTGGTCTCGCGCGCGGCGTCCAGCAGGCGCCGCGCCCGGCGGCCCTCCCGGTACAGCCGGGCCGGGTCGGCCCAGCCCTCGTCCAGCGCGGCGAGCAGCGCCTGCCGGGCGATCGGGTGAAGGGGGGCGGACGAGGCGGCGTCGAAGTACGGCACCCGACCACGCTAACCCCTGGTCCGGGCGGCGGGGCGCACGGCGGCGGAGCCCCGACGGAGGACCGGCGGGACCGAGTTGACGGCCGCCGCCACCCCATCGGAGTGCCCCCGGCGCGCCAGGGCACCCTCCCCGAGCGACCCCAAATGGCGTCCAGTAGGGTTTGGTCCGCGTAAACATCCAAACCTGCTGCCCGCGCGCCCGAAGGGACCGTGGGCGAGACTCTCGGGAAGGCGCTACGTGAGTCACAACGGCTCCGACCTCCCCCGCGGCCGCAAGGCAGCCGCGGGAGGTACCCGCTCGCCGCGGCGCACGATGCGGCGAAGGCTGCCGCAGGCGCTGGCCGCGGGCCTGGTCCTGGTCACCCTCTCCGGTTGCACCTACAAGGACTTCCCCCGTCTGGGCATGCCGTCGCCGGCCACCGAGGAGGCGCCGCGGATCCTTTCCCTGTGGCAGGGCTCCTGGGCGGCCGCGCTGGCCGTCGGGGTCATCGTCTGGGGCCTGATCCTGTGGAGCGTCATCTTCCACCGCCGCTCCAGGACCAAGATCGAGGTCCCGGCCCAGATCCGGTACAACCTGCCCATCGAGGCGCTGTACACGGTCGTCCCGCTCATCGTCGTGGCGGTGTTCTTCTACTTCACCGCGCGCGACGAGAGCAAGCTGCTGGAGACGTCGGAGAAGCCGGACCACGTCGTCAACATCGTCGGCTACCAGTGGAGCTGGGGCTTCAACTACCTGGAGGACGTGGACGGCGACGCCGCCACGCCGGCGAAGCGGCCCAAGGAACTCGCCGCCATCCCTGACCGGGACTACGAGGCCGTGCCGAAGGGCGCCGAGGGCGTCTACGACTACGGCGTGCCCGCCAGCGAGGACGAGGACACCGGCAACCCGGGCCCCACGCTGGTCCTCCCCAAGGGTGAGACGGTCCAGTTCGTGCTGACCTCCCGGGACGTCATCCACTCCTTCTGGGTGGTGCCGTTCCTGATGAAGCAGGACGTCATCCCCGGCCACACCAACGTCTTCGAGGTGACCCCCAACAAGGAGGGCACCTTCATGGGCAAGTGCGCCGAGCTGTGCGGCGCGGACCACTCCCGGATGCTCTTCAACGTGAAGGTGGTCTCCCCCGAGGAGTACCAGCAGCATCTCCAGGAGCTGGCCGCCAAGGGCCAGACCGGGTCGATCCCGGCGGGCATCCCTCAGACCGACGCCGCTAGGAATGCGGAGACCAACCAGCAATGAGCATCCTCAACGAACCCCAGGGTGCGGCGACCGCGGGCACGGACGAAGACACCTACGAGGACGAGGTGCCCGCGCGCCGCCGCGAGCCCGGCAACGTCGTGGTCAAGTGGATGACGACCACCGACCACAAGACGATCGGCACGCTGTACCTGGCGACGTCGTTCTTCTTCTTCATCGTCGGCGGTGTCCTGGCGCTGTTCATGCGTGCCGAGCTGGCCCGGCCGGGCACGCAGGTGATGAGCAACGAGCAGTTCAACCAGGCGTTCACGATGCACGGCACGATCATGCTGCTGATGTTCGCGACGCCGCTGTTCGCGGGCTTCGCGAACTGGATCATGCCGCTGCAGATCGGCGCGCCGGACGTGGCGTTCCCGCGGCTGAACATGTTCGCGTACTGGCTGTACCTCTTCGGGTCGCTGATCGCCGTCGCCGGCTTCATCACCCCGCAGGGCGCGGCCGACTTCGGCTGGTTCGCGTACACACCGCTCTCCGACGCGGTGCGCTCGCCGGGCGTCGGCGCCGACATGTGGATCATGGGTCTGGCGCTCTCCGGCTTCGGCACCATCCTCGGCTCGGTCAACTTCATCACGACCATCATCTGCATGCGGGCGCCGGGCATGACGATGTTCCGGATGCCGATCTTCACCTGGAACGTGCTGCTCACCGGTGTGCTGGTGCTGCTCGCCTTCCCGGTGCTGGCCGCCGCGCTGCTCGCGCTGGAGGCGGACCGCAAGTTCGGGGCGCACATCTTCGACCCGGCGAACGGCGGAGCGCTGCTCTGGCAGCACCTCTTCTGGTTCTTCGGCCATCCAGAGGTGTACATCATCGCGCTGCCGTTCTTCGGCATCATCTCCGAGGTCATCCCGGTCTTCAGCCGCAAGCCGATGTTCGGCTACATCGGCCTGGTGGCCGCCACGATCTCCATCGCCGGCCTGTCCGTGACCGTGTGGGCGCACCACATGTACGTGACAGGAGGCGTGCTCCTACCGTTCTTCGCATTCATGACCATGCTGATCGCGGTGCCAACGGGAGTGAAGTTCTTCAACTGGATCGGCACGATGTGGAAGGGATCACTGAGTTTCGAAACACCGATGCTCTGGTCCATCGGCTTCCTGGTCACGTTCGCCTTCGGCGGTCTGACCGGTGTCATCCTGGCCTCGCCGCCGCTGGACTTCCACGTCTCCGACTCGTACTTCGTGGTGGCCCACTTCCACTACGTGGTCTTCGGCACCGTCGTCTTCGCGATGTTCGCGGGCTTCCACTTCTGGTGGCCCAAGTTCACCGGCAAGATGCTCGACGAGACACTCGGGAAGATCACCTTCTGGACGCTGTTCATCGGCTTCCACGGCACGTTCCTGGTGCAGCACTGGCTGGGCGCCGAGGGCATGCCCCGGCGGTACGCGGACTACCTCGCGGCCGACGGCTTCACCGCCCTGAACACCTTCTCGACGATCAGCTCGTTCCTGCTCGGCATGTCGATGCTGCCGTTCTTCTACAACGTGTGGAAGACCGCCAAGTACGGCAAGAAGGTCGAGGTCGACGACCCGTGGGGATACGGCCGCTCGCTGGAGTGGGCCACGTCCTGCCCGCCGCCGCGGCACAACTTCACCTCGCTGCCGCGCATCCGGTCCGAATCGCCGGCCTTCGACCTGCACCATCCCGAGATCGCGGCGGCCGCGGTCGGCCACGGCCACGGCGCCGGTGACAAGACGCTCGTCGGCGGCGGCAGCGAAGGGGAAGCGAAGTGAAGATCCAGGGCCACATGTTCGGCTGGCTCGCCGCCTTCGTCCTGATCGCGGCGATCGTCTACGGCTACTGGTCGAAGGAGCCGGTCGGCACCACGGCGCTGTTCCTGGCCTTCGGCCTGACCGCGATGATCGGGTACTACCTGGTCTTCACGGCCCGCCGGGTCGACACCGGGGCGCAGGACAACAAGGAGGCGGAGGTCGCCGACGACGCCGGCGAGCTGGGCTTCTTCAGCCCGCACAGCTGGCAGCCGCTCTCCCTGGCGATCGGCGGGGCGCTCGCCTTCCTGGGCGTCGTCCTCAACTGGTGGCTGCTGTACTTCTCCATCCCCGTGATCCTGGTCGGCCTCTTCGGCTGGGTCTTCGAGTACTACCGCGGGGTGGACCAGAACCAGTAGCGCGCACTACAGCACAGCTCCACCGAGGGGGCCGCGGCACGCCGAACGGGTGCCGCGGCCCCCTCGTTCGGCCCACACACCGTGCGCCGCACGGAGCATCTGCCTAGCGTGTGATCATGAGCCAAACGCCCCATCGCCGCACGGCAGTCAGTTGCTCCCTGCTGTTGGTCGCCCTCGCCCCGGGCCTCGCCGCC
>NZ_JACBXC010000557.1 GCF_013870535.1 Streptomyces phytophilus
GCGCCGGCCGGCCGCCCACAGGGTGCGGATGTGCCCGAGGTGCCCGGCCATCAGCTCCTGTGCGGCCGCGGCGTCCCCGGCGATCATCAGGTCGAGCAGCGTGACGTGCTCCTGCGCGGAGTCGACGAGCGCGCCGGCGCGGTCGAGGTCCGTCAGGCCGTACAGCCGGGAGCGGTTGCGCAGTTCGGCGACGACGGTGACCAGGTGGTCGTTGCCGGCGAGCGCGAGCAGGCTGAGGTGGAAGCGGCGGTCGGCTTCCAGATAGCCGATGAGGTCGTGGTCGCGGGTGGCGGTGACGATGTCCTCGGCCAGCGGCCGCAGCGCCTCCAGCTGCTCCGCGGTGGCCACTTCGGTCACCCGGCCCACGGTGGGGACCTCGATCAGCTCGCGGATCTCCGTGTAGTTGTCGAGATCGGCCTCGGTCATCTCGGTGACGCGGAAGCCCTTGTTGCGCACGGCCTCGACCAGGCCCTCGCGGGCGAGGTCGAGCATGGCCTCGCGCACGGGCGTGGCCGAGACGCCGAACTCCGTGGCCAGCGCGGGCGCGGAGTAGATGACGCCGGGGCGCAGCTCGCCCGCTATCAGCGCGGCCCGCAGGGCGTTGGCGACCTGGTCGCGCAGGTGCTTCTGCACCGAGATGAGCTTGCCCCGCTTCGCCTCAGCCATGGTGTTCCCTCCGCAGGTGGCAGGGGCTCGATGCGCGATGTGACATTGCTGTATCGTACCCCGCCCGTCCGCCCCGGCGGCCGAGGGCCGGGGCGGAAGGCGGCGGAGGGCCCGTACGCGAGGCGGGGCGGTGGGTCAGCTCAGGCCCTCGGCGAGCAGCTTCTCGGTGATGCCCCGTACCGCCGCGGCCTGTTCGTCCGGCAGCGGCGAGCGCGGCGGGCGGCAGGGGCCGCCGTGCAGCCCGGCGACGTCCATCGACAGCTTGATCGCCTGCACGAACTGCGGCTTGGAGTCCCAGCGGAGCAGGGGGTGCAGGGCCCGGTAGAGCGGCTTGGCCAGCGCCAGGTCGCCGTCGACGGCGGCGCGGTACAGGGTGGCGCAGGCTTCGGGCAGCGCGTTGGGAAAGCCGGCGATCCAGCCGACGGCGCCGGCGACGGCCAGCTCCAGCAGCACGTCGTCTGCGCCGATCAGCAGGTCGAGTCCGGGCGCCAGCTCGGCGAGTTCGTACGCGCGGCGGACGTCGCCGGTGAACTCCTTGACGGCGACGATGCTCTCCTCGCCGTGCATGGCGGCGAGCAGCGCGGGGGTGAGGTCGGTGCGGGTGTCGTACGGGTTGTTGTACGCGACCACCGGCAGGCCGACCTTCGCCACCTCGGCGTAGTGCGCGCGCACCGCCGACTCGTCGGCCCGGTAGGCGGTGGGCGGGAGCAGCAGGACCGAGCCGACGCCGGCCTCCGCCGCCCGCTCGGTCCAGCCGCGGGCCTCGGCGCTGCCGTACGCCGCGGCGCCCACCATGACCCGGTCGCCGTCGCCCGCCGCGGCCACGGCGGTGTGCACCAGGCGGATGCGCTCGTCGTCGGTGAGGGTCTGGTACTCGCCGAGGGAGCCGTTGGTCACGACGCCGTCGCAGCCGGCGTCGAGGAGCCAGCGGACGTGCTCGGCGTAGGCGTCGAAGTCCACGGTCAGGTCGGGGCGCAGTGGGAGCGCGGTGGCGACCATGAGGCCGTGCCAGGGGCGGGACCGTTCCTGTGGGGCAGAGGTCATGGAGTTCTCCGGATGAGTCGCGGCAGGCGGGCGGGACCGCGCGGTCGCGGGCCCGTGGACAACAGTACAATGTCACATGGTTCTATGGGTACCGGGCGGGTGCCCGATGCCCGGGGGCGGGCGCACGCGGACGGCCCGGGTGGCGGCGGTGGTGCGCTCCGCCGGCCACCCGGGCCCAACCGGGTCTCCTCCCTCCCGTGTCGTCTGCTCCGGCTGTCAGTACTCGGTGGTGACCGTGGCTCCGGCGAAGTCCGCGGCGGCGGCGAGGCTGATGTAGTGGTAGCCCGCCGCCGGGTTGCCGACCGTCAGGGTCTCGCTGTTGTCCGGCCCCGTCGACCTCGTGGTGTAACCGCCGGTCGTGGCCCAGGTGCTGCTGCTGTAGTAGAGGTCCGCGTTGCCCGACCCCCCGGTCGAGGTGATCTTCAGCTGCGCCGTGCCGGCCGGGACGTAGAGGTAGAAGTACGCGTAGTCGCCCCGCGTCGCCGCGACCCCGCTGCGCTTGCAGTTGCGGTCCAGCTGGCGGGTGTCGGCGCCGGTGCACTCGGTGACGCCGCCACCGCCGCCGCCTCCGCCGCACTCGCCGGCGGCGCACGCGGTGAGCCACGAGTACCAGTCGGCGTCGTGGCGCGAGCCGATGCTGCCGGTCAGATAGCTGCGGGCGGCACTCCAGTTGCCGCCGCGGTAGTGGCCGAGGACGGTGTCCATCTCGGCGCGGTGGGACTGCAGCATGTACCGGACGGCCAGGTAGCCCCACCGGTAGACGCGCGTCTGGTCATGGCTGTACGTGGTGTCGAAGAGCGTGCTCAGCGCGTAGGTGCGGCGGCCCGCCTCGGTGATGGCGGCGTCGTAGCGCAGGTTGCGGTACGAGTAGGACACGTACTCGGCGAAGCCCTCGATCCACCAGATCGTCGGGGTGGAGACGTTGGCGGTGAAGTCGCCGTGCATGTTGAAGCGGCCGTCGAGGTAGTGCGTGTACTCGTGGTTGAGGTTCCAGATCTCGAACGCGGGCCGCACCCACTCGGCCTCGTAGGCGATGAACCGGGGCTGGTTGCCGGCGGCCGAGGGGTCCCCTTCCAGGTACATGCCGCCGTTGTTGGTGTCGATGCCGAACATCGCGCCGGCGTAGGTCTGGTAGTCGGTGCTGGAGTCGAACGCGACCACCTCCAGGGTGGTGTTGCGGTCCCCGGCCACCGGCCCGCTGTCGCGCGCGATGCCGTGGAAGAACGCGTCCTGGCCGGCCAGGCTGCCGCACGACTCGCTGAGCTGCGCGGCGGTCATGTCCTGGGCGCGGATGCGCAGGCTGCCGCTGCATGTGTGGTTGATCGGCAGCACGGCCGCGGCCAGCCGCTCCTGGAGGTTGCAGGTGTTGTAGTAGCCGCAGTTGGCCTTGTCGTAGTAGTCGGCCATCTCGGCGAAGCCGACCCACAGGGGCGCGGTCCTGCCGGTCATGGCGCTCTGGCCCAGCAGCCCCGCGCCCTTCGGGCGGACGTCGGGCAGGAGGGCGGAGTGCTGGAGGAACCGGCCCAGTTCGCGCCCGGCGTTGGAGGTGAGGTAGCCGCGGTCGGTGCCGAGCAGGCCGATGTGCCCGGAGGCGAAGTCGTACAGCGTGGTGAGCACGCTGCGGTCGGAGGTGACGGTGCTGACGAACTCCGGCACCTGGTGGCCGCGGAAGAGCACCGTGTAGACGCTGTTGACGGCGTTGAGCATCCACCAGGAGCCGTCGTACGAGCTGTTGTAGCCGTTCAGCAGCCGCTTGACGACGTGCAGGTAGCGGGCGTTCTCCTCGGCGCTGTCGATGAGGATCACCGCCTCGGCGAGGGTCTCGCCGTTGGCGTCGCTGACGTCGAAGGCGTGGCTGCTCGCGAAGAACGCGTCCAGACCGGACCGGATGGCGGTCGTCAGCCCGGGGCCGTACGGGCCGACGGCGGACTCGTTGTACCAGTGCACGTAGTAGCCCGCGCGCAGGTAGAGCACCAGTTGCGGCATGCCCGTGCTGCTGTTGCCGGGGTAGGCGGACGAGCCGTCGCGCAGGGCGTACGCGACGCTCGTCATCTGCTCCTCTCTGAACGCGTAGTAGGCGTCGCTGCCGGTCAGGCTGAACAGCGTGTTGACGCAGTCGGTGGTCGACGCCTTGATCTGGGCGACCAGCG
>NZ_JACBXC010000558.1 GCF_013870535.1 Streptomyces phytophilus
GTCGGCCGGTCGGCGGGCGGGGTGTAGCCCTCCAGCGCCGCGGTGCCCCAGACGTACGGGTCGGCCTGGGCGCTGCCGAACGGCGACCAGGCGAGCCGGGTCTGGCCCGTCTTGTCGTCGGTGTCCGAGTCGTACACCAGCACGTTGAGCGCGAACTTCGCCGGGTCCGCCGCGGCCGGCAGGTCGGCCAGCGCGATCTTCGCCTCGACCGTGTAGCCCTGGTACGGGTCCGAGACCGCCGAGACCACCCGCATGCCGGGCGCCGTGGTGGCCGCCGGGCCCTGCCGGTTGTCGCCGTCGCGCTCGGCCGCCGCACCGCCGCCGTTCGCGGTGTACGGGAAGATGCCCGTCTTGAACGTCGTCGAGGTGTCGTCGGCCGTGCCGCGCGGGTCGAGGGTGATCTCGACCGCGTCGGTACGCCAGTGGCGCTTGGCGTCGCTCTCCTCCAGCGCCGTGCCCCTGCGGTCGTCGGTGACCTCGACGAACACGTACAGGTCGTCCCCGTGCCGCGAGAGCTTCGCCGTCGCCGAGACGTCCTCCGCGCCGACCTTCTCGCCCTCCCAGTGCACCAGCGGCAGTTCGGGGCCCGGGTACTCGCCGGGGCGCTCCACCCCGTCGAGCACGGGGGCGGTGGCGACCTCGGGGATCGTCGTGGCCGGGGCGGCGGGGTACGTCGGCTGGGTGTCGTTCGCCAGCCACGGCAGGCCGACGCGCTCCGTCCAGTCGCGGAACTCCGCGTACAGCGGGCGCAGCTCGCCCTGGGGCCGCACCTTCGACTTCACGGCCTTGCCGTTCGCCGCCAGGACGGTGTACCAGTCGGAGCCGAGCTGCTCGGGGTCGGTCGGCACCTGGGGCGGCCGCGAGGCCCAGCCCTGCGTGACGTACTTGCGGGCGGCGTCCCGCTCCACCTGCGCCCAGCTCGTGCCGTACTCCTTGCTGCGCGTGCCGGTGAAGACGCCGAAGACGGGCAGGCCGCTGGCGCGGTCCGTGCGCCGCTGCTTCGGGGCGTCCGGGCCGAGCAGGCTGCCGAAGCCGTAGTTCTGCGCGAGCAGCAGCCGCGGGCGGTGCGGGCGGTAGCCCTCCTTGGTGATCTGCGAGCGGAACGCGCGCGGGTCCCCGGCGAGGAAGAACGCCTCGATCGCCAGCCGCGCGGACAGCTGGTGGCCGCCGTGCTGGTTGAAGGGGCGCGGGTCCATCGTCACGACCGTGTCGGGCGTCGTGGCGCGGATCAGCCGGACGACGCGCTCCAGCGTGTCGTCCACGTCCCAGATCGCGGCCGTCAGCGGGCCGGACAGCGTGTACCAGAAGTCGGGCTTGTCCAGGTAGTAGATGTTGTCGATACCGGCGAGGCCGACCGCCTCGCGCTCCTCGTCCTCCCGCATCTGCCCGAGCGGCGGACCCTCCTCCGGGCCGACCGCGTTGCCGCCGCCCTCGCCGCGGGTGACGGTGAGCACGCCGGTGCTCAGCCCGTGCTGCTCCCGCCACTGCCCGAAGGTCGCGAGGTTGCCGCACTCGTCGTCCGGGTGCGCGCCGACGAAGAGCACGTCGTTGTGGGCGCGGTCCCGGCGGCCGGGCGGCGCCTTGCGCGGGCGCGGCACGCTCCAGTCGTCCGCCCACGCGGACGGGGCGGTCGCGCCCAGCGCCGTACCGACGATGCCGGACACCAGCGCGGCCGAAACGACCCGCCGGCTCGGCCCCGACCGGTCCGTGTCCTGTGCCCCCGCGGGCCCTGTTCTGTCCCCCTGCGCCGAGTTCGTCACCGATGGCCTCCCCTTGACGTACGTGGTGAGCCCCGCTTGATGAGGCCCACGACCGCCCCTTTCTAAGCCAGACGGAGAGCCGGGGCAAGGGGTTTGTCAGGACATCTTGTCAACTGGACTTCCGGCCGGGTCCGCGGCGCCGGCCGAGCGTGTGCCCAACTGGACTCGGGGGAAGGGGAGTCCGAGACAAACCGCACCTCGTATGACAGAGTTCGGATCATCCGACGGCGTAATCCGGAGTGCATGTGACCACCGACAACGGCGAGGCGGCCTGGCTGAGCACCGCGGCCGGGACGTCCTGGACCCCGCCCGAGATCGACTTCACCAAGCCGCAGACGGCCCGGATGTACGACTACTACCTGGGCGGCAAGGACCACTACGTGCCGGACCGGGAGACCGCCGAGCGCGTCGTCGGGGTCTGGCCCAGCGTCGGCAAGTTCGCCCGCGCCAACCGGCACTTCATGCACCTGGCCGTCGAGCGGCTCGCCACCGCCGGCGTCGAGCAGTTCCTGGACGTCGGCACCGGCATCCCCACCTCGCCGAACGTCCACGAGATAGCCCAGGCGGTACGCCCCGGGGCGCGCATCCTCTACACCGACCACGACCCCGTGGTGCTCGCCCACGCCCGCGCGCTGATGAACTCCACCGAGCAGGGCCGCATCGACTACATCGAGGGCGACCTGCGCCGCCCCGAGACCATCCTCGGCCACCCCTGCATGGCCGGCCCCGACCCGGCCCTCGACCTCACCCGGCCGGTGGCCGTCAACCTCGTGGCGATCATGCACTTCATCACCCCCGAGGACGACCCGCGGCGCATCGTCGGTGCCCTGATGGACGCGCTGCCCGCCGGCAGCCACCTCGTCCTCAGCCACATCACGGCCGAGTTCGCCCCCGCGGAGGTCGACGCCGCCGCCCGGCTCTACCACAAGCAGGGCCTCCCGGCGCACGCCCGTGGCGAGCGCGAGCTGACCGAACTTGTCGACGCCCTCGGCCTCGAACTGCTGCCGCCGGGCATCCTCCCCGTCAACCGCTGGTCGGCGGAGACCTCCGACGACCCGCCCGCGCCCCTCTACAGCGACGCCGAGGCGTCGTGCCTGGGCCTCATCGCCAGGAAGGCGTGACCGCCCGCCGCCGCCGGGCGGCACCGACCACCACGAGAACGGAGTGCATGTGACCACCGGGAACGGCGGGACGGCCTGGCTGAGCACCGCGGTCGGCACGTCCTGGACCCCGCCGGAGATCGACTTCACGAGGCCGCAGACGGCCCGGATGTACGACTACTTCCTGGGCGGCAAGGACCACTACGCGCCGGACCGGGAGACCGCCGAGCAGGTCGAGAAGGTGTGGCCGACGGTGCGCCAGGCCGCCCGCGGCAACCGGCTCTTCATGAACATGGCCGTCGAGCGACTGGCCGGAGCGGGCATCGACCAGTTCCTCGACGTCGGCACCGGCATCCCCACCTCGCCGAACGTCCACCAGATAGTGCAGCGCGAACAGCCCGGCGCGCACATCCTGTACACCGACCACGACCCCGTGGTGCTCGCGCACGCCCGCGCGCTGATGAACTCCACCGAGCAGGGGCGTATCGACTACATCCAGGGCGACCTGCGCCGCCCCGAGGGCATTCTCGGCCACCCCTGCCTCACCGGTCCCGAGCCGGTTCTCGACTTCGGCCGCCCGGTGGCGCTCACCCTCCTGGCGATCATGCACTTCATCACGCACGAGGACGACCCGAAGCGGATCATCAGCACCCTGATGGACCCGCTGCCCTCCGGCAGCCACCTCATCCTCAGCCACATCACCGACGAGTACGCCCCCGAGCAGGTCGAGGCCACCGCCCGCCTCTACCGCAGCCAGGGCCTCCCGGCACAGGCCCGCACCGCGCGGCAACTCGTGGAACTGCTCGACGCCCTCGGCCTCGAACTGCTGCCGCCGGGCATCCTGCCGGTCAGCCGCTGGACCCCGGACACCTCCGACGAGCCGCCGACGCCCCTCTACACCGACGCCGAGGCGTCGCTGGTCGGCCTCATCGCCAGGAAGCCGTAAGACCCCGCGGCCGGAGTCAGCGCAGGGCCGGTACGCCGTCCGGATG
>NZ_JACBXC010000559.1 GCF_013870535.1 Streptomyces phytophilus
CTTGACCGGCTCGTACCAGACGCGCTCCGCCGGCACGTCGACCAGCTCGCGCTCCGGCCAGCGCAGCGCGGTCAGCTTGCCGCCGAAGACGCAACCGGTGTCCAGGCAGAGGGTGTTGTTGATCCACGACGCCTCCGGCGTCGGGGTGTGGCCGTAGACGACGGCGGCGCGGCCGCGGTACTCCTCGGCCCACGGGTAGCGCACCGGCAGCCCGTACTCGTCGGTCTCGCCCGTGGTGTCCCCGTACAGCGCGAAGGAACGCACCCGGCCGGACGTGCGGCCGTGGTACTTCTCCGGCAGCCCGGCATGGCTGACGACGAGCCGGCCGCCGTCGAGGACGTAGTGGCTGACGAGCCCGTCGACGAACGTCCGCACCCGCTCGCGGAACCCGGGCTCCGCCACCTCCGCGCGCTCCAGCTGCTCGACGGTCTCGGCGAGGCCGTGGGTGAGCTTGACGTTGCGGCCGTGCAGGAGGCGGCCGAGCTTGTTCTCGTGGTTGCCGGGCACGCACAGCGCGCTGCCCTTGGCGACCATGCCCATCACGCGGCGCAGCACACCGGGGCTGTCCGGACCGCGGTCGACGAGGTCGCCGACGAAGACCGCGGTACGGCCCGAGGGGTGCACCCCGTCCTCGTACCCGAGGTTCGCCAGCAGCGCCTCCAGCTCGCTCGCGCAGCCGTGGACGTCGCCGACGAGGTCGAACGGGCCGGTGAGGTGGGCCAGGTCGTTGTAGCGGCGCTCCAGCACGACCTGGGCGGCGTCGACTTCGGCGGTGCCGCGCAGGTGGTGCACGGCGCGGAAGCCCTCGCGCTGCAGTCCGCGCAGGCCGCGGCGCAGCTCGCGGCGCTGCCGCGGGATGACGTGGGCGCCCATGCCGGCGCGGTCGGGGCGGGCCGCGTTGCGCTCGCGGCAGACGCCCTCGGGGACGTCGAGGACGATGGCGACGGGCAGCACGTCGTACTCGCGGGCGAGGCGGACGAGCTGGCGGCGGGCCTCCGGCTGGACGCTGGTGGCGTCGACGACGGTGAGGCGGCCGGCGGCGAGGCGCTTCCCGGCGATGTAGTGCAGGACGTCGAAGGCGTCGCCGGAGGCGGACTGGTCGTTCTCGTCGTCGGCGACCAGGCCGCGGCAGAAGTCGGAGGAGAGGACCTCGGTGGGCTTGAAGTGGCGGCGGGCGAAGGTGGACTTGCCGGAGCCGGTGGTGCCGATGAGCACGACGAGGGAGAGGTCGGGGACGCCGAGGCGGCGGGGCTCTGGCGGGGTGCCGGGGGCGGGGGCCGGGGTGGTGTCGCTCATGACGCCTCCTTCGGGGTGTCGGTGCGGGTGCCGGCCGTGCCGGGGGCGGTTTCAGGGGCGCGGGTTTCGGGGGCGGGGGCGGGGGCGGGGGCGTTGCGGGTGCCGGGGGTGGTGCGGGTGTCGGGCCTGGTGTCGGGCCTGGTGTCGGTCCTGGTGAAGACTGCGAGCTGGGTGGGCGGGCCGACCTCCGGGTCGTCCGGGCCCACGCCCGCGTACGCCACGGCGTAGCCGAACCGCGCCGCCACCGGCCCGGCCCAGTCGCGGAACTCCGCCCGGGTCCACTCGAAGCGGTGGTCCGCGTGCCGGACGTGGCCGGCGGGCAGAGACTCCCAGCGCACGTTGTACTCCGAGTTGGGGGTCGTCACGACCACCGTCGCGGGGCGCGCGGAGCCGAAGACGGCGTACTCCAGGGCGGGCAGCCGGGGCGGGTCGACGTGCTCCACGACCTCGCTCAGCACGGCGGCGTCGTAGCCCGCGAGCCGGCGGTCCGTGTACGTGAGCGCACTCTGCAGCAGCGACACGCGCGCGGCCTGGCGCTCGCCCATGCGCTCCAGCCGCAGCCGGCGGGCGGCGGCGGCGGCGAGGGCGCGTACGGACACGTCGACGCCGACGATCTCCGTGAACCGCGTGTCGTCGAGCAGCTCCTTGACCAACTGGCCCTGGCCGCAGCCGAGGTCGAGCACACGGGCCGCGCCGGCGGCGCGCAGCGCCCCGGCGATGGCGGCGCGGCGCTGCACCGCGAGCGGCACCGGCTTCTCCTCGGTGTCCGTCGTCTCGTCGACGGCGTTGTCCAACTCCTCCGGCTCGGCGTCGTCGGACTCGGCGAGGCGGGCCAGCTCCAGCCGCTCCAGCGCCTCGCGGGCCAGCGACCAGCGGCGGAAGAGGTAGCGGCCAGTGATGAGGCGCTGCTCCGGGTGGTCCTCAAGCCAGCCCTCGCCGGCGCGCAGCAGCTTGTCGACCTCGTCGGGGGCGACGCCGTAGTGCTTGGCGTCGTCGAGCACCGGCAGCAGCACGTACAGGTGGCGCAGGGCGTCGGAGAGGCGGACCTCGCCGTCCAGGACGAGCGACACGTACCGCGAGTCGCCCCACTCGGGGAAGGCGGGGTCGAGCGGCACGGCGTCGGCGGTGACCTGCCAGCCCATGGGTGCGAAGAGGCGGGTGACGAGTCCGGTGCCGCCGCGGGCGGCGACGGCGGGGACCTCGATGCGCAGCGGCAGCGGCTGCGCGGCGCGCTCGGGGTGGGTGCGGCTGGAGCCGGACATGGCGGTCCTGAAGACGCGGCTGAGCGCGACGGCGAGGAGGGACGACGCGGCGTAGGGGCGGTCGTTGACGTACTGCGCGAGGGCGGAGTCGGGGCTCTTGCCCTTGCCGCCCCTGCCCTTGCCCTTGGCGGCGCGCACCAGGCCGACGGGGTCCACTTCGAGGAGGAGCGCGGCGGTGCAGCGGGCGGTGGTCGCCTCGGGGTAGAAGACGTGGGCCGTGCCGCGGGAGGTGGCGAACTCCTGCGCCTTGCCGGGGTGCTTGTGCAGGAGGAAGCCGAGGTCGGTGGCGGGCGCGGCGTCGGTGCCGGTCGCGGTAATGGTCAGGAACACGTGAGCGAGTATTTCGCGGCGGGTGGGGCGGGGGCCATCGGGTTTCGGGGGCGGGGCGGGGAGCAGCGCTCGCCGACGAGAGCGGTGCTCTCGTGCGAGAGCAGCGGTCGGGCGGGAGAGCAGCGCTCTCAACGGAGTGCGGCGGCCACGGCCGAGAGCAGTGCTCACCGCGCGGAGCGGTGCTCTCGGATCCGTACGGTGGTCACGGCCGAGAGCGCTGCTCACCGTGCAGAGCGGTGCTCTCGGGTCCGTACGATGGTCGCTGCTCAGAGCGGTGCTCTCGGGTCCGCGGCATGCTCACGGCGCGGAGCGGTGCTCTCGGGTTCGAGCGGTGGTCACTGCGCAGAGCAGTGCTCGCAGGTCCGAGACGTGCTCACCGTGCGGAGCGGTGCTCTCGGGTGGGAGCAGCGGTCACCGGGCCTTGCCCTCCCCGTGCAGTTCCGTCGCCAGGGCGGCGATCGACTCGGGGCCGACGCGGCAGCAGCCGCCCAGTACCGCCGCGCCCGCGCGGTGCCAACTCGGCGCAACGGCCGCGTCGAACGAGCCGGGGCCCCGCCAGGTGCGGGCCTCGGCGTTCCAGCCCTCGCCGCTGTTCGGGTACGCCACCACCGGCTTGCCCGTGACGCGCGCCGCCGTCTCCACCGCGTACGCGACGTCCTCCGGCGCGCAGCAGTTGACGCCCACCGCCGCCACCCCCGCGTCGTCCGCCGCGAGCGCGAAGGCGTCCGCCAGCGGCTCGCCCGCCCGGGTCTCCCCGCCCGCGACCGTGTACGTCAGCCACACCGGCACCCCCAGCCCCGCCGCCGCCCGCAGCAGCGCCACCGCCTCCGTCATCCCCGGCACCGTCTCCAGCGCCAGCACGTCCGGCTCCGCCGCGGCCAGCACCTCCAGCCGGGGCCGGTGGAAGCGCGTCAACTCCGCGACGCCCACGCCGTCCCCGTAACGGCCGTGGTACTCCGAG
>NZ_JACBXC010000056.1 GCF_013870535.1 Streptomyces phytophilus
CCGTATGCCGGGCACAGCTACTCGCCCACGATGCCCTTGAGGATTTCCACGGCCAACGGCGCGAGCGTGGCGATGCCGTAGCCCCATCCCGCGCTCTTGAAGGCGCGGTTGGACCGCTCGACCTCGCCGGGGTCGCCCCCGGCCATCATGCGGATGACGCCGCCGACGGAGAGCATGACGGTGGCCAGGGTCGCGGCTATGCCCATGATCCAGTTGCGGATGTTGTCCAGCACGTCTTCCAAGGAGTCCTCGGCGGACAGCATCCACGCCGGCTCCGCGTGCGCCGGCTGCGCGACCAGCACAAGGAGGGCCAGGGCTGCACCGATGGTCAGCAGCCGTCGAAGGCCACGCACTCGGCGAGCTTGCCTAGAGCCAGGGTCGGCCGGGGCCGGGTAGGCGGGGGAGTGGCCGCCGCGGCGGGGCGGGGAGATCAGGCGCATCGAGGCACCTCCGATGTCGGGGCTTGCGGTCGGCGGGGCGTGCTTCGCCCGCAGTTCAAAAGGCCGGAATCGGAGCCCGTTTTTGACACCACAGGTGCAACTTTCTTCGTTTGCTTCGTCCTCCTGCCTCCTCGACGGCTCGCCACGTTCCGTGATGGTCCACTGGTTGACCTGCCGCTGGGCGGTGCCAGGGGGGTCAGTTGCCCGGCGACGTGTTCCCCGACCGGGTCGGCGTCGTCGGACCGACTCTCGGAGCCCCGGAGGTAGTCGGTCAGTCGGTGTTCGCCGCGGTGGCGCATCTGGTAGGCGGCCGGGACGGTGGTGCGGTGGGAGTCCGCCCACCGACTGATGGGGACGTCCTCCAGCCGGGTGGCACCGATCAGGTCCGCCTCGGTCCGGGTCAGGACTCCCTCGCGCACTGCCCGAGCCAGAACCAGGTCCGGGTGGCCCCACGGCGGACGCGGCACGGTGGATCGGTAGCCGGGCGGCAGCGGAGTGGGCGCATCCAACTCCTCGAACAGCAAGGCGATCCCGGCCCGGTAGGCCACCCACCGCAACCTCACCAGCACGTGCGGCCGTTCGAGGTCCACGGTGGCCAGCGCACCCAAGAACCCGGTGAGGACCTCGGCTTGGATGTCGAAGGCGTCGTCGGGGTAGCGGCTGGTCAGCCACCGCACCGTGGTCGCGAGTACGGGCAGAGCCATGCCCGTGCAGGCCAGCGTCCACGTCGCACCCTCACGACGCGACCGTGTGATCAACTCGGCCCAGACCGCATCCCGGGTTGCCCTCGGGCAGCGCCGGTGCAGCAGCCGCTCCCGCAGCTCATCCAGCGGGACCAGGCGATTGGGCAGACCAGCGTACGCGCGGCCGTCCACCGCCAGCGGTTGAGGGCCCGTCACCAGCCAACCGAAACACTCGCGAGCGGTATCCAGCGGCAACTGCCGCACTTCCGAAGCGGCCTGGTCTGCCTGCGACTTCGTGGTCATCGGAGCGTGTCTCCTTCGCAGGGGGAATCAACGACGCCCCCTATGGCGACACCTCGGCGACAAGGAAACGCCACGAAGATGACAGCTATGAACAAGAAGATCGAACGAAGGCCGCGTTTCCCGCCTACAGAACGCTTAAAAACGTGGTGCTTGTGGAGGCGAATCCCAAGTGGTGTGCAGCCCTGTGGCCCGCCGCGTCAGCCCGGCCTTAATGGCATCTGACCTGCTGTTTTAAGGGATCGGTCAGTGCTTGTTGAGTGGTCAGGGGCATTGCCTTCTCGGCCCATCGCGGCCTTGTGTCTGCCTGCTGGGCCACGGCGGGCGCGCTGATCCGTCGTCTTCGTGCGTGTCCAGCAATGAAGAGGCTGGCGGGCGTACGGATTCCGTGCCGGCGCAGCCTGGGCCGGCGACGGACGTGGAGGCCCTTGCCGGGCTGGGGCTTTGCCGAGGGACCGAAAAAGTTCGCGGCTGCGTGTCAAAAACGGGCCTCGATTCCGGCCTTTTAAGCGTCAGGACTCTCGCCTCGACCTCAGGAGAGACGCATGAGCGCACGCCGCCGCATTCGTCGGCGCGAACCTGCCCCGGCCCGGTCCTCCACACCCACCAGGCGACCGGCCCGATACCGCGCTTCGGTGTGGGTCTTGTACCCCAGCCCCGAGCCCGGCCAAGCCCTTCCGGGCTGGCTGACCGAGGCGGTGCGCCGCGTGGCCCTCACCTACACCCGTCGCGGCGCGCACGTTCTGCTTCTCGCCCCACCTGCCGGCACCGCGCACGAGGAGAACGTCGGCCAGCCCACCCGCGAGGCGGTGGCCGCCTGGGTGACGGCCGCCGAAGTCCTTGCCCGACTCGACCGCCCCGCCCGGGTGGACACTCTCCCCGCGCGGGCGGGGGCCGACTCACCCACACCGCGCGCCGCGGAGTCCGGACCCCGACTGCGCCCGGCGTTGCGGGAGATGAACGCAGACGGCCGACTGGCACCGACCGACTCCTGCCCGGACCCGGGCGGACCGCCAGTCGGTGTCTCCGGCGATCCGGACCGGGACTCTTTGCTGATCACCTACGTCGATCCCTACCGGACCGACTGGGCCCGTACCGTGCCCTGGACGAAGCTCCTCCCCCCTCACGGCACCCTCGCCGTCATCACCCACGGTGACGTAGCCGGAAAGCCGCGCAGCGAAACGAACCGCTTGCTGGAGCAAATCCTTGAAGGGGGTGGGTTGGCGCTCGTCGACCGCATCGCGCTGGTGACCGCGCCGGCCGCACGCACCTCGTCCCTCCGTGCGGCGCCGGCCAACGCACCGCAGGCGCTCACCGAGCTGCTGGTCCTCGCACCCCACCCAGGCAGCACGACCGGAAGCACGCGGCGGGAGGAGGGGCGGTGACCTGGTACCAGATCCCCGAACTGCCCCACGAGCAGCTTCCGATGCCGCGGTGGGACCCGGTGCCGACGATCTGGCCCACCGGCCAGCGCGGCGAGCAGCTCGTGGAACGCGGCTACAGCGCTGCCACTGTTCGCGACCACCGGCGTGTTCCGCCCGCCACCGCCGCCTACGCGATCCTCGCCCTCACCCCGCACGGCGGCACGGTCCTGGACCCCGACTGCGGGGCCGGCACCGTGTTGGTCGAAGCGTTGCGGTGCGGTCGGCATGCCGTCGGCGTTGCGCACGGCAGACGTTGGTGGGCGTTGTCCCGGGCCAACGTCACCGCCGCCAAGCGTCAGGGCGCCGCCGCCGACGCGATGGTGCTGCCGACCAGCCGACCACAGGAGGAGATTGGCACCGCCGATCTCATCGTGACCGCCTGGCGCCCCCCTGCGGACCTCACCCCCGACGCCGGCCACGACAAGGGCGACGACCGGCTGACCGCGACGCTGAAGTGGTCGCGGACCATGCTCAACCCCGGTGGTCACCTCGTCGTCGTCGCCCGCGCGCGACGCCTTCGCGGATACCTGCTGGACGGGCCCGGTCACATTCACAAAGCCGCCATGGCTGCCCGCCTGGCCCCGGTCGCCCGCTGCATCGCTCTGACCACGCCGCTGGACGACGGCCGGCTGGTCTTCCAGCCCACCTGGACGCAGCGGCGCTCAGCAGACCGGGTCGAGCGGCTCACCTCCCGCCCCGTCGCGGTGCCCGCCCATCACGACGTGCTCGTCTTCCGTGCCCCGCCTGCCGCCACCTGTGCCGCCGCTGGCGCCCTGCCCGCAAGAGGGCCGGTGCCGGCTCGGCTCCGCGCCCTCGTCGACCAGCCCGAACTGGCGGACGTGCGAGGTGCCGCGTGATCGCGCCGTACTACGACGAGCAGGCCGTCACTCTCTACACCGGCGATGCCCGGGAAGTCCTCGCGCACCACCCCGACGCCAGCATCGACTGCGTGGTCACCTCACCGCCCTACTGGGGACTGCGCGACTACGGCACCGGCACCTGGGAGGGCGGCAACCCGGCCTGCACCCACCTCCTCGCCCGCGGCACCAGCACCACACGCCCGGACGGGGCGTCGGCGAACCCCCGGCCCTCGGCTCGGCGCCCGCGTACCTGCCAGCGTTGCGGAGCCGTCCGCCACGACCGGCAGTACGGACTCGAAGCCACGGTGGAGGAGTACGTCGCCACCCTGCAACACCTCTTCGCCGAACTCCACCGTGTGCTCGTACCTCAGGGCACCGTGTGGCTCAACCTCGGCGACTCCTACGCCGCCGTCCCACCGGGACGCAGCACCGATCCCGCCCGCACCAGCACCCTGACCGGCCACCAGGCGACCATGCGGCTGCGCCAGAGCGTGCAAAGCGCCGGGGTGGACCGCAGCCGGACCCTGCCGCCCAAGAACTTGATCGGGGTGCCCTGGCGGGTGGTGTTCGCGTTGCAGGCCGACGGGTGGATCCTGCGCAACGCGGTGGTCTGGCACAAACCCAACGCGATGCCCGAGCCGGTCACCGACCGGCTGTCCTGCCGCTATGAGCTGCTGTTCTTGCTGGTCAAGCAGCGCTTTTACTACTTTGACCTCGACGCGATCCGCACCCCGCTCGTCCGCCCTGAGGCCCTGGACGAAGGCATCATCGTCGGCGGGTCACGCAAGGGCCGCCACGGCGGTATCGATGCCACCGCGCGCCGACGCGGCTCCAGCGTCTACGGCAACGCCAAGTACACCGACCCTGCCGCCTTCCCCCAGCAGCCCGGCGCCGCGCTGCGCCCCACCGGCCGCCAGCACACCTCCGCCCACCCGCGGGGCAAGAACCCCGGTGACGTGTGGGTCTTTCCCACCAGGCCGCTGAAGGCCGCGCACTTCGCCGCTTTTCCCGTCGACATCCCGCTGCGGTGCATCGCCGCCGGCTGCCCCGCCGACGGCGTCGTGCTCGACCCCTTCAGCGGCGCCGGCACCACCGGCCTGGCCGCTCGCCAACTGGGCCGTCGCTACCTCGGCATCGATCTACGCGACGACTTCCACGACCTGACCTTGACCCGCCTCGGCCGGCAGCGACCCGGCGACGAGGCACAGGGAAAGGAGCGGACACCATGACCCGTCCCTCCGCCGCAGGGGCATCGCCCGCGCCGCCCTCCGGCGCTGAAGCCCCCACCGGCAGCACAGCCGTCACGGCCACGGCCCATGACTACTACACAGGCGATCAGGTACGCCTCCTGCTGGGGGACGCGCTGAGCGTGCTGCGGGAGCTGCCCGACGGAATCGCCGACTGCGCGGTCACCTCCCCGCCGTACTTCTGGACCCGCGACTACCGCACCCCCGGGCAGTACGGGCTGGAGGACACACCCCAGCACTACCTCGACCGGCTACGAGCCGTCTTCGCCGAGGTCCAGCGGGTGCTGGCCCCCTACGGGTCACTGTGGCTCAACCTCGGCGACTCCTTCTCCCAGCGCACCGTCGTACGCCACTCCTCCCACCAAGGCGGGCTTCACGGATTGCGCGGTGCCCGACCGTCCTGGCGGGAACTGCGGGCCGCCGGCCGCGCCCGCATGCCCGCACAGAACCTGATCAACGGCCGGCCGATCGCCGAGAAGAGCCTGCTGATGCTCCCCGAGCGGCTCCTCGTCGCCCTGCTGGACGACGGCTGGCTGCTCCGCGCCAAGATCGTGTGGGCCAAGACCGTCTGCCTGCCAGACCCGGCGATCGACCGGCCCGCCCGCCGCTGGGAACCGCTGTTCCTGCTCACGAAGAGCCGCCGCTACGTCTACGACACCGCCATCGCCGCCCGCGACGACGTCTGGCACCTGCCCGCCAGCCGCGGAGCCGGCACCCACACCGCCAGCTACCCCGCCGACCTGCCGCAACGCTGCATCGCCACCAGCTGCGCAAAAGGCGGCCTCGTGCTCGACCCGTTCTCCGGCAGCGGCACCACCGCCCAGGCCGCCGTACGCCTGGGCCGCCGCTACCTGGGCATCGACCTGCGCCCCGACTTCCACGACCTGGCCCTGACCCGCCTCGGCCTCCAGCGGCCCGACACCACCAACCCCGAAACAAGGCGAGCAGGAGGCGAGGCGGCATGACGGCACGCCCCAGCCCGGCCTCACCCACGACGGCCAAGCCGCCCTTCGCCTACTTCGGCGGCAAGACCCGCCTCGCCCCCACGATCGCCGCGCACCTGCCCGCCCACGATCACTACATCGAACCGTTCGCCGGCTCCCTCGCCGTCCTGCTGACCAAGGCCCCCGCCCGCGCCGAAACCGTCAACGACCTCGACCACCGCCTGGTCACCTTCTGGCGCGTCCTGCGCGACCACCCCGCACAACTCGCCCGCGCCTGCGCCCTGACCCCGCACGCCCGCGCCGACTACGACGACACCGCCGCCGAAGAGCCAGCGCACAACGACGTCGAACAAGCCCGGCGCGTCTGGGTCGCCCTCACCCAAGGCCGCTCAGGCGGCCTGAACCGCACCGGCTGGAGACGCTTCACCACCGACCGCGGACCCGTCCTGTCGATGCCCGCCTACCTGGCCGCCTACCGAGACCGCCTGCCCGCCTGCGCCGCACGGCTGGCGCACGTCAGCCTCGAATGCCGGCCCGCACTCGACGTCCTCCGCGACTACGGCACGAACACCGGCGCGCTGCTCTACCTCGACCCGCCCTACCTCGCCACCACCCGCAACGCCACCGCCTACGCCCACGACATGGGCACCGAAGACGAACACCGCGCCCTGGCCGCCGCCGCCCACCGCTGCCGCGCGGCCGTCGTGCTCTCCGGCTACGACTCCCCGCTGTACCGACACCTCTACGACGGCTGGCACCGCCTGACCCTGACCAGCACCTCGCACCGCGGCACCGGCGGCAACCCCTCACGGACGGAAGTGCTGTGGAGCAACGTTCCGCTCCACCCCCACCGCTCCCGACCGCCCCGCCGCAGCAGCACGGGCAACCGCAGGAGGGGTGATCAGGCGTGAACGGCCCGTACGCAGTCCCTCCACTCCGAACCGCCGACACCCCCGCTCGCGCCGTGACCCTGCTGACCGGCGATGCGACTGCCGCCCTGCGCGCACTGCCGGACGACGTCGTCGACTGCGTGGTGACCTCCCCGCCGTACTGGCGCCTGCGCGACTACGCCACCGGCGCCTGGACCGGCGGCCAACCCGACTGCCCCCACCCACCCGCCGCCCACACCGAACCGGCCGGACAACACCGCTGCAGCCGGTGCGCCGCCACGTGGCACGACCGCCAGCACGGCCTCGAACCCACCCTCACCAGCTACATCGACCACCTGCGGCAGGCATTCACCGAACTGCGCCGCGTCCTGACACCGACCGGCACGGTATGGCTCATCCTCGGCGACAGCTACGCCGCCAACAGCGACGGCTACCACACCAGCGGCCCACTGCACTACCGCCAGCCGCACTACCGGCCCCGCGCCGACCTGCCGCCCAAGAACCTCATCGGCGTGCCCTGGCACACCGCCTTCGCGTTGCAGGCCGACGGCTGGATCCTGCGAAACGCCGCAGTCTGGCACAAACCCAACGCCGCCCCCTTCCCCGTCCGCGACCGCCTGGCCCTGCAACACGAAACCGTGTTCCTGCTGGTCAAGCAGACCCACCACTACTTCGAACCCCATCCGCCCTGCTCGACCACCAGCGAAGACACCGACCGGGCTTCCTCCGCCGGCTCCCGAACCGCGAGCGCGGCGATCTCGCCGACCGACGACCGGCGCGGTGACGTCTGGCGCGTTCCCGTCAGACCACGCCGACACCAACAGCACCCGGCCACCTTCCCCCTCGCCATCCCGCAGCGGTGCATCCAACACGGCAGTCCTCCGGGCGCGCTCGTCTGCGACCCGTACAGCGGAACCGGCACCACCGGCCTGGCCGCGCTCACCCTCCACCGCGCCTACCTCGGCATCGACCTCAACCCGACCTACACCAAGATCGCCGCCGAACAACTGAGCCATTACCGCGCGCCCCGTCCCGACCACGACGAGACCGAGCAGCAGAGCGGAGACGAACCGTGACCAAATGCCGCGCCCCACGCCCACGCCACGCCTCTCCCACCCAGCGCTGCCGCTTTGACTCAACGCACCGCACTCAGGCACGCCACAGGCAGCGCCGGCGGAGACGACTGGAGATCGTCCCCGTCACCTTCCGGCAGGCCAGCGACTTCATCACCACCCACCACCGCCACCACCGCCCACCGCAGGGAATGAAGTTCGCCCTCGGCGTGGCCGCGGGCGGCCACCTCGTGGGCGCCGCAACGATCGGGCGCCCCCTGGCCCGCCATCTGGACGACGGGCGCACCGCCGAAGTCACCCGCACATGCACCGACGGCACCACCAACGCCAACTCGGCCCTGTACGGGGCGGCCTGGCGAGCGGCCCGCGCGCTCGGCTACCTGCGGCTGATCACCTACACCCAGCACACGTGCCGCACCTGCAGCCACGCCGACCAGGCACATGCCGCGGCTCCGGGCTCACCCTCTCATCCTCAGCAGGAGCCACCCGGCCCCTGCATCAGCACAGGCTGCTCCTGCGCCGGCTATGCGCCGGGGGAGACCGGAGCCAGTCTCCGCGCTGCGGGGTTTCAAGCGGTCGCTGACTTACCCGCCCACCAGGGCTGGCACCGTCCGGGACGTCCCCGCACCCCTCAGAAGCAGGCCGTCACCCGAACCCGATGGGAGATCGCCACCCACCCCGATCTGCGGTGCTCAAGCACCCCCATAAACAGCACGAGCTGCCGCAAGGATCACCGTCAGGCAGGAAACCCATCCACTTCCCCATGGTCATCCCAGGAGTAATCAAGGAGGTGCACACGATGAGCGGAGGGGCTGGATCCTCCCCCGGTCGGGGCCTCCTTTTTCGCTTCTCCAGCTGTACGATCCCAGGCCCAGTTCACAGCTCTGAGCAGCTGGTTTGGGCTGCGCTCTGCACCGGCGGACGTAGCGCGACCAGCGGAGGGGACGCATCGACGTGACGACTCCTCATCGCCCAAACACCGGTGCCGCCGAGATCGCAGTCAACGCAGTGGCCCACGCCCGGCAGAACCGTTCCTGCGCCGAGGTGCATCGCAGAAGCGAGTTGGGCAGCAATCAGCCTCTCCTGCGGGCGGCCTTCTTCGGTCGGGTAAACGCCTCACCTGCCGACGACGGGGCACACCGTTCGATCGCCCGCCAGTTCCACACCTGCCAGGAACTCTGCAGTGGCCGCGCCGTGATCACTCACTTCTTCTACGACTACAACCAACCACCCGAGCAAGCCGTAGCCCAACGCGTAGGCGAGTGCGCTGGCCCACCTGAACGCTATGGCGGCTGGGGCGACCTCGCCGCCCTAATCTCCGCCGATCCGCGAGCCTTCGACGTCATCGTGTGTTTCTCACCGGACCGGATCTCCCGCCGGGTCGACCAGTTCGAATCCCGCATCAGGCCCGCGCGCCAGCACCAGATGCCGATCTTCTACGCCATGTACGGCTGGCCAGACGACGAAGGTCTCGCCAACTACTGGCTCACCGGCATGACCGCACTGTGGTTCGCGTGGCGAGAGACCCCCTGCTGATGCCGGCCTCCTGGAAGGTCGAACCACGGACGGATGCGGAGTACCGCCGACTCCTGCAACTGCTCTTCGGTATCCCGCACCACCTGATGATCTCTCCGGACAGCAACGTGCGTCCTCTCCGTGCGCCCAGGGCTCGCGACGACTGGAGAGATAGCGCCCCTCACCGGGACGCGGCTTGACGATATGGCCCGTCCCTCATCGCCTACCAGCCGCCGCCGGATGGTCTGAGCCGATCACTCTGGCGCGCAGACGTACCTGGCCAAACACAGAACGACAAGAGCCGCGGGACGAGGATTGGAAAGGATAAGTGGCCCAGCAGCCCAGACCCCTTCGACACGCATCCACGGTGGCCTCAGCAACCGACGTGGTGCGAGCAGTCACGGATGATCAGGCGGTTCTGCGTGCCGCGATCTACGCGCGCGTCTCAACCGAGGAACAAACCCGCGGCTACGGGATCGATGTACAGGTCGAATCCTGCACCGAGTACTGTGAACGCAAGGGCTGGACGATCTACGATGTCTACCGCGACGAGGGCGTATCGGGATCTCTGACACGTCGACCCGCTCTTGACCGCCTCATGGCTGACGCCCGAGCAGGCAAGATCGATGTCGTCGTAGTCCACCGCTACAACCGCATCGGCCGCGTCGGACGCGCATTCTGGCGCTACATCTGGGCGCTCGAAGACCTCGAAGTCGGGTTCACTGCGGCCACGCAGGAGATCATCGACACGACCACCCCGGCAGGGATCGCGCAGCTGCAGATGTACGCGACCTTCGCCGAAATGGACTACAACACCATCCGCGATCAGTTGCAGGACGGCATCCAAGCCAAGGCCGCACAGGGTGGCTGGCCCGGTGGCCAGCCACCGTACGGCTACCGCATCGTCGGTGCAGGAAAGCCCGGGTCGCATCTGGCTATCGACGACCACGAAGCCATGGTGCTGCGTACTGCCTGGAATCGCATCGTTCAAGAGAACATGAACGTGCGCCAGGCAGCGGCCCGACTCAATGCCATGGAGCTGTACACCCGATCGGGCGTCCCCTGGTCCCACTCGAACCTGCGCAACAAGCTGATCTCGGAGTCCACCGTCAGCGCCCGAGTGATCTTCCGCAACCCCAAGCGCTCCCACGCGGGCCGCGGTGTGATCCTCAAGAAGGACGGGACACCGAAGTACGGTAAGACGACCATCATCTCTCTGGAGCCGATCTTCACCCCAGGCGAGGTTGCCGCGCTCAAGCGAGCACTGACAGGAAGCCGCAGGCCGAAAGCTCCGGATGCCAGCTACCCACTGTCAAAACGACTGTTCGGCGCGTGTGGATCGCACCACTCCGGCGTGAAGAAGACCGCTCGGACGGGTCGGTGGTACAAGTGCTCAGGCAAGAATCCCAAATACCCCGGCGCCCCTGTCTGCACCTGCCCGCAGGTTGACGCTGCCAGCGTCGAGCATGCCGTGTGGAGTGAAGTGGTCACGCTGCTGGGCGACCCGGAGCGACTTCAGGCTCTGGCCGCCGACTGGATCGGTATGAATGAAGGTGGACAGGCTCAACACGCCGAGCGCCTCGCCAACCTAGATCGTAAAATCACGGACCGCGAGACGGCTCTGACCACCACCGTCACGGAGTACGCCAGAGCCGGTCTGCCGGCCGTCGCCGTCCAAGCGGCTACTCGTGCCCTGACCGAAGAACTCGACCAGCTCAAGGCGATGCGTGACGAAGCCGCGGCGTGGCAGGCCGAATCGCAAGCAGCCGAACTGCGGGCGCGGGATCTGCAAGCCCTGGCTGACAGGGCCCGCGAACGCCTCCACGACATGACCACCCGCGAACAAACCGAGATCCTGGCGCTACTCGATGTGAGAGTCACGATCACCGGCCCTGTCCCACAGCCGAGACTCGGCAGAGCATGCTCACTCAGGCAATGGTTCATCGACAACGACAGACTCGTTCCCGATGAACTTACCGACGAGCAGTGGGCCCGGGTCGAGCCGATCGTCCAGGCATGGGAACCGCCTCACCACAAGCTGATGCCGGGGCGCCTCGTGGTGGACGCGCTGCTCCACAAGGCGCGCACCGGCGACAGGTGGTTTGAGCTACCCCCCAGGTTCGGCAAGGGCAGCTCGATCCACTGCCGATTCAAGAAGTGGCTGGCCGACGGGACGTGGTCAGCGATCATGAGGGAGCTGCCGGACTCCGGCCGTCCAGTGTGGTCGGCGAACCTTCTGCCCCCGTTGCAGGTCGAAGGCAAGGTCGACCCACGTCTCTTGATCACCCAGACCCAAGCAGAATTGGATACCCGGGAAACGGGCGTGCCTGGTCCGGTGACGTCAGGGCTCTCCGCAGGAGTGCACGAGCTGCTGCGCGGCGAGGCGCAGCTCGTCACGGAGGCCGCCGAAGTCGTCGAACTGGTCGGCCGCATCGGCGCCGACCTCGCCCCGGCGCGACGCGGCCCCGTCGTACCACGCGATCTGCTTCCGCCCGCCACCGCACGCGTGCTCGAAGCCCTCCCCGGGAGAGGGACGGCGCAGCCGGAACAGATCGCACAGGAGGCGGGCACGGAGCGCGACGAAGCCTTGGGCAGGCTTCATGAGCTGCAGTCCCTCGGATTCGTCACCCGCGACGGCACCGGCTGGCGGCTGGCCCCGCGCTCCAGTGAGCACCCCAAAAGGTGACGAGCCGTTCCTTGACCTGGGACGTTCGGGTGAAAGGGTGGGGGAGATGCAAACCGACCCCCACCCGGTGCCGCAGCAGCAGTCCCCCCGCTGTGACCTCCTGATAACCCGCAGGGGCGGCGCGCGGAACGAATCTGCGTACTCATGAAGAGCCGTCAGTCGCAGAATGCGACCGTACGGTCACGCTACGCTCGCGGAACGTTCCCTCATCCCCCACCGCTTCACCCTCCCCGCCCCGCTCCCGCCCCACACCCCCCTCGCTTCCCCGCAGCCCCAACCGAACCCAGTCCCCCACCAGAACGGTTCAAGGCGACGACGCATGCCCCAGCACATCTCCGGGTCCGACCGCGCCACAGCACGCACAGCACCCTCCTCGGTGGACGAGCTGTGGCGGTCGTACAAGGAGACGCGTGACGGCCGGCTGCGCGAGCAGCTCATCCTGCACTACTCACCGCTGGTGAAGTACGTCGCCGGGCGCGTCAGCGTCGGCCTGCCCGCCAACGTGGAACAGGCCGACTTCGTCTCCTCCGGAGTCTTCGGACTCATCGACGCCATCGAGAAGTTCGACCCCGAGCGCGCCATCAAGTTCGAGACGTACGCCATCACCCGCATCCGCGGCGCGATGATCGACGAACTCCGCGCGCTGGACTGGATCCCGCGCTCCGTACGGCAGAAGGCCCGCGCCGTCGAACGCGCCTACGCCACCCTCGAAGCCGCCCTCCGCCGTACCCCCTCCGAGGCCGAGGTCGCCGCCGAGATGGGCATCCAGCTGGAAGAACTCCACGGGGTGTTCAGCCAGCTCTCCCTGGCCAACGTCGTCGCCCTCGAAGAACTGCTGCACGTCAGCTCCGACAACGGCGACCGCCTCAGCCTCATGGACACCCTTGAGGACACCGCCGCCGACAACCCCGTCGAGGTCGCCGAGGACCGCGAGCTGCGCCGGCTGCTCGCCCGCGCCGTGAACACCCTGCCCGACCGGGAGAAGACCGTCGTCACCCTCTACTACTACGAGGGCCTCACGCTCGCCGAGATCGGCCAGGTACTCGGCGTCACCGAGAGCAGGGTCAGCCAGATCCACACCAAGTCCGTCCTGCAGTTGCGCGCGAAGCTGGCCGACTCCAGCGGCTGAACGACATCCGCGGTCTAAAGTTGGACCGTGCCGAAGATTCGAGCGGCCTCCGTGGCCGAGCACCGGACCATGCAGCACGCCGCGCTGCTCGACGCCGCGCGCGAACTCCTCGGCGAAGGCGGCACCGAAGCGCTGAACTTCGCCGCCCTCGCCGAGCGCACCGGCCTCGCGCGCTCGTCGGTGTACGAGTACTTCCGCAGCCGGGCCGCCGTCGTCGAAGAGCTGTGCGCCGTCGACTTCCCGCGCTGGGCCGCGGAGGTCGAGGCCGCCATGGAGCGCGCCGACACCCCAGAAGCGAAGGTCGAGGCGTACGTACGCGCGCAGCTCGCCCTGGTCGGCGACCGCCGCCACCGCGCCGTCGTCGCCATCTCCGCCGGCGAACTCGACGCCGGCGCCCGGGAGAGGATCCGCGCCGCGCACGGAGGGCTCGTCACCATGGTCGTCGACGCCCTCGCCGACCTCGGCCACGACGAGCCCCGGCTCGCCGCCACCCTGCTGCAGGGAGTCGTCGACGCGGCCGTCCGCCGCACCGAACTCGGCACCGACGCCCCGGGAATCGTCGCCGACACGGCCGTCGCCGTAGCCCTCCGCGGCGCCGCACGCTGACAGAACCACCCGGAGCCGTGCACCGTCAGCCGCCACCGCCCGGCGGCGGGACGCCGAACACCGGCAGCAGACGCGCATGCCCCGCCGTGAGCAGCCGGGGCGGCAGCAGCGACAGCGGGTCGAGATAGGACGGACCGCGGCGCAGCCCCCAGTGCAGACAGGCCCTCGCGCAGTGGTGCCCGCCGCCCTGCAGATGCCCCACCACCTGCCCCGCCTCGACCCGCTCCCCTTCGCGCACGGCCGGCACCACCGGCTCGTACGTCGTGCGCAGAGGCGGGCGGCC